>JAZOOM010000028.1:0-1876 GCA_045655025.1 Eubacteriales bacterium
GCTATCAAAAAACAGCCTCCGGGGTGCATTACAAAAACACACGGTTCCACCCGAATATTTCACTCACAGGGCTGCACCAACAGGCGCGGTGCCCCTATTCAGTTGCATACGAAAGGGCGGTATCCATCCAAGCCATCACGAGGGAACTCACAGCTGCTCCGCTTGCGGAGCCATTCCCATTCTCTGTCGCTACCTCTCGGTGAACGAATTCCTTTCGGCGAGCGGGTGTCCGCTCGTATCTTACTTTCTGCGGCGGTTGTACTCGGAGCGGGGGTTCATGACCTCGCGCCAATCCAGATCTCCGCGATCCAGAGCCATGATCAGCACCTCGGCGGTGGCGATGTTGGTGGCCACGGGGATGTTGTACATGTCGCACATACGGAGCAGCTCATGCTCGGTCTCGTCGTAGCCTGCCGTGGGGCGGGTGTCGCGGAAATACAGAAGCACGTCGATCTCGTTGTAGGCGATGCGGGACGCGATCTGCTGCTCGCCGCCCTGCTCACCCGTCAGAAAACGCTCGATGTTGAGGCCGGTTGCTTCGGAAATATACTTGGCGGTAATACTGGTGGCGCACAGATTGTGCTTGCTCAGAATGCCGCAATACGCGATACAAAACTGGGTCATCAATTCTTTTTTCAAGTCATGTGCAATGATCGCAATCTCCATAGCAAACCTCTCTTTTTTAATTTCGGTCTCATTTTCATCGGGATAAACACTACCCCTACTTTCGCTTGTACGATATTATACCACAACTCCCCCCCTTTTGTCAATGATATATTAAAATTTTTTCAAAAAACTTTTGTTTTTTGTTCATTTCACGGCTTGTTTTTGTCGAAAAAATCAGTATAATGATATAATGTAGAAATTTATTCACGAAGGATGGTACAAAACCCATGATCCAAGAGATGAACAAATATTTGGCAGAGCGCGACCCCGCAGTTGCCGCCGTCATTGATGCCGAGCTGGCACGCGAAAGAGACGGTCTGGAGCTGATTGCCTCCGAGAACGTGGTCTCCGAGGCCGTCATGATGGCTGTCGGCTCCGTTCTGACCAACAAGTACGCCGAGGGCTACCCCTCCAAGCGTTACTACGGCGGCTGTCACGTAGTGGACATGGTGGAGAACATCGCCATTGAGCGCGCTTGCAAGCTGTTCGGTGCCAAGTACGCCAACGTCCAGCCCCACTCCGGCTCTCAGGCCAACACCGCTGTTTACGTCGCCCTCCTGCAGGCGGGCGACACCGTCATGGGTATGAGCCTCGCCCACGGCGGCCACCTCACCCACGGCTCTCCCGTCAACCTCTCCGGTCTGTACTACAACTTCGTTTCTTACGGTGTCGAGGACGACACCCATACCATCGACTACGACAAGCTGGAGGCTCAGGCCCGTGAGGTCATGCCCAAGCTCATCGTGGCCGGTGCATCCGCTTACCCCCGTGTCATTGATTTCAAGCGTCTGGCTGACATCGCGCACTCCATCGGCGCATACCTGATGGTGGATATGGCCCACATCGCAGGTCTGGTGGCCGCAGGCGAGCATCCCTCCCCCGTGCCCTTTGCCGACGTGGTGACCACCACCACCCACAAGACCCTCCGCGGCCCCCGCGGCGGTCTGATCCTCACCAACGACGAGGAGATCGCCAAGAAGGTCAACAAGGCCATTTTCCCCGGCATTCAGGGCGGTCCTCTGGAGCACGTCATCGCCGGTAAGGCCGTTTGCTTCGGTGAGGCTCTGGAGGATTCCTTCAAGACCTACCAGCATCAGGTCGTGCTGAACGCCAAGGCTCTGGCTGAGGCTCTGGTGGCCGAGGGCTTCGATCTGGTCTCGGGAGGCACCGACAACCACCTCATGCTGGTTGACCTCCGCCCCATGCACAT
>JAZOOM010000029.1:0-33513 GCA_045655025.1 Eubacteriales bacterium
CCCCTCGGCCTCATCGGGCAGGGGGCACTTATGCGAAATCCACAGCGACAAGGCCGTCCGTTCTCCATCGACAGGATCCACCGTTTGGTCTCCGCCCATTCCCAAGGATTCGCCACGCTCCACGTCTGCCGTGGAAAGGTATCGGAGCGTGCAGAAGGGTTGTACCTCGGGGTGAGCCTCCAGGCCGCCCAGGATCCACTTCATGTAGTTGCCGCACTCCATGGTGGCGAAACGGTCACCGGAGCGGAAGGAAACGGGCTTTTCGTTCCCCATACCCACCAGATATAGGCGCTCGCGGGCACGGGTCATGGCTACGTACAGAAGGCGCATTTCCTCCTCCCGCTCGGTGAGCTTTACGGAAAGGGCAGCCGCCTGACGCAGGATGGTATCGGTTTTGGCACGCCCCACGCCCTCCTCGGTCTCTGTGCGGCTGTAGAGCTTCATGGCTACGCCCGCCCGTTTATCGAAGAGCAGGTCTGCCGATTGATTCTTATGAATGAATGCCTGTCCGCAACGCACCACGAAGCATACGGGGAATTCCAGACCCTTGGAGTTGTGGATGGTCATGATGGTGACGTGTCCACCTTCCCGATCGTCGGCCTGAATGGGGGCTTTCTTCTGGGTCTTTAGCTTGGCCTCAAAGTACCGCAGGAAGACACACAGGGACAGGAAAGAGGCGGTACGGCAGGTACGTGCCGACTCATAGAGGTACAGGAAGGCGGCACTTTCCCGAGAGGCACAGCCCGCGTCTCGGCGGAGCAGGCGCAGAATGCCGTCGGCGGGATGAGTGGCGGTCAGGGCTCGGTAGTGCTCCAGCCACACGAGGAAATCGGTAAGCTTTTGCACCAGAGCGCCGTCACCGTCCTCGCGGGTCAAGTAGGATTCGCAATTGGCGTACAGGGATTGGGATTCACAGGCAGGATCGCCCTCGTTGCGCAGGGTGATCAGCTCCTCCAGTGTCAGCCCCGGGAAGGGGGCGCGGAGCACCTCGGACAGGGGAATATCGTTGTCGGGATTGTCAATGACCCGCAAAAGATTTACCAGATAGGACATATCCGAGCCGTGAAGCAGATCGCGTCCCGCTTCCTCGGCCTCCAACTCTGCCGATCCCGTGGGGATGCCCAGGGCGGCCAGAGCCTCCATGTAGGGAGCCAGAGCCCTGCGGCCACGCATGAGGATAACTACGTCCTTGGGGCGGATGGGGCTACCGTCCGCCAGCTTGCCCGTCCGCAGAAGGCGGGAGATCTCTCCCGCTACGTAGGCTGCCTCGGCACCGACACCGGCTATCTCGCCATCGTCTTCGACGGCAGCCGCTTCGCCTTCCTCCTTGGGGGGCTTAGTCAGCACCGTGACCTGCACGGGGGCGGCGGTGTAGTCCTCGGTGGGCTTGGGCTTGGAAAAGCCCAGATCGTCCTGGTCGCGGTAGCCCACCGTATCGGGACAGGCGCGGAATACGTGGCCACATACCGCGTTGGTTACGCGAATGACAGACTCGTCACAGCGGAAGTTTTCCGACATGAAAATGCTGTTTCCCGTAGGAGAGAGGGTGTCTCCCGTTGGATTTTGGGTGTCCAATGCGGGGAGCATGCGGCGGTATCCCGCGAAGACAGAGGGATCGGCTCCTCGGAAGACGTAGATGCTCTGCTTGATATCGCCCACCATGAAGCGGTGATCCTGCCCGATGAGGCGGAAGATCTCGTCCTGCATTTCGTCCACGTCCTGGTACTCGTCGATGTACACCTCGTCATACCGTGCCCCGTATTCCAGAGCCATGGCACTGGGGGTGCCGTCGGGGTTGCGGAGCATGGACAGCAGGTAACGGCGGTTATCGGTGAAATCGCAGATACCCCGTCTCTTCTTTTCCTCCAGAATGCGGCGATCGTACTCCGTCAGGAAATCGTACAGCACGCCGCACATGACGGCTGTGCGCTTCATTTGGGAAGAGATAGCGGCGGGAGATGCGGTGAAATAGGTATCACGGAGCTTTTTCAAGGTCTGGTAGACCGTCGTGCGGGCATCCTTGGCGGCAAGGATATCGGGGTCTCCGCCGCGGTACTGTCCCAGGCGGAGGTTGTTGTAGGCAAAGAGGATGCTTTGAGTCTCTTCGTAGGTTTGCGCTTCGGAGACCCGCTGACAAGCCTCCAAATCTGCCCGAAAAGCGGCGTCGTAGGCTTTGGTGGCGGCAGGATCGGCGGCGATCAGCTCCAAGCCCGTCTCCAGTACGGCGATGGCCGAGGCGCAGAACTCCCCCAGCCATTCCTTGAGGATACCGCCATGCTCCGAGGCAAAGAAGTCCCGTTCCGCTCCCTCGGTCAACTCGGCGGCCTGTCGGTTTAGCCGCTCAAGCTCTTCGGGGAAGGAGAGCAGGCGGTTGTACAGGCCTTGCAGGGTGGGGATCAGTTCGGTGTCGTTTTTGAAGGGGGTAAGGCTGTCGCAGAGGTCGGCAAAGGGATTCCCCTCCAGCAGGCTGTAGGCCGACGGAGCGGAGCTTTCGTCCATGGATGCGTATTTAAGATAGTATTCGTCGATGAGGTTACCCATGACCCGCTCACACAGGGGCTTGAGCTCGGCATCGTCGGCAATACGGGAGACGGCGGGGAGGCCGATCTCGGCAAAATGCGCCTTTACGGGCTCGCGGCAGAAGGCGTCGATGGTGCTGATGTGCGCCCCGCCCAGACCCATATACTGCTTTTGGAGATGACGGTTGGCGGGATCGGCGGCGATGGCATCGGATAGAGCCTTGGCGATGCGCTCCCGTAGCTCGGCGGCGGCGGCGCGGGTAAAGGTGACGATGAGCATGCGGGACAGATCCGCGGGATGCTCGGGATCGGTGAGCCGCCGAATGATCCGTTCGGTCAGGGTGGCGGTCTTACCCGAGCCCGCGGCGGCGGATATGAGAAGTGTTCTGCCCAGGGTGGACATGGCCGCGCGTTGGGCAGAGGTCCAGTTTCTTGCCATGACGGCCTCCTTTCGGTGTTGCTGATCGGTAAAACGACGGGGAGTGCGGATTATTGGCCGCTGTACACGCCGCAGGAGCCTCGCACGCGGCAGTAACGGCAGGCCTCCTCGGAGGGCGTGCGGTAGGCGCATCCGTCGTACATGGTGGCGGCGGTGTCCAGAATAGCGGAGCGAAGGATGCCCTCCAGATCCGCCATTTGCTCGGCGGAGTAGAGCCCCTTGCCCGTGATCTCTCCCTTCTTGTTGCGGCTTGCGGAGGGGAGGAAGGTGGTTTCGGAATCGGGGTGATTCTCCACGGCGCGCAGGATCTCGGGATCTCCCAGTACTACGCCGGAGCGGCAGGGAAGGAGAGCGCCCTCCCGTGTGGATTCCTTGGGACTGACGTACACCATGGAGGCGGGGAGCACTCGCGTGGGTACTCGTCCCTCGGCATCGGCAAACAGGGCGCGGTTTTGGGGAGAGCAGAGGGTGAAGAGATACAGCAAAAGCTGGACGTTCATGTCCTCGGTCACGGATTTTACGGTGAATTCATGGTGGGAGGACTTGTAGTCCACGACGCGGACGTAGACCGTCTCGCCATCCTCGGCTCGGTAGATGTCCACGCGGTCGATGCGGCCTCCCATGAGAAGCTTTACGGCGTTGGCGGAGTCGTGCTCTGTGGGCAGGGTCATGCACATGGGCTGAGGGTCACCCTCTCTTCGTCCATGGGTGTCCCATTCCAGCCCCGCTACACGGAAGGAGCTGTCGGAAAGCTCGGCTTGGATGCTGTGGATGAGCATGAGGGAGACTTGACGGAGGCGGTCAAAGAGTCGCAGGAGCCGACCGTTTCGGGACACGTCGCCGCACAGCTCTTGGATATAGGCGCAAATGATCTCATCCGCCAGGGCGGCAACCTCTTCTTCTTCCATGGGGCGGAGACGGTTGTCCTCGTCCAAGGCGCGGGACAGGTATTTTTCCATGACGTGGTGGATGAAGTTTCCCGCGTTCAGGTTGTCAAATTTTGCCTCGTTCTGCTCGCGCAGAGCCAGAATATGGGAGCCGTAGTAGCTGTAGGGACAGCGGGAATAAGTTTGGAGACGGCTTTGGGAGAGCCAGATCTCCTCGCCGAGCAGGCGGCGGACAGTAGGCTTGGATACCCGATCCTGTACGGGCGTGCGGTAGCGGGGAACTCCTCCCTCGGCCAGATATTCCGATCGGAAGGGAGCGGGCTTCAGGTAGGGAAGCAGATACCCCACGCGGGTAATGGCCGCGGAGGGGGATTTTGCCTGACCGTCGGGGGTGGAGGAGGAATAGGACAGGATCAAAGTCTCGGCGGGCTTGGTGAAGGCGCGCCAGACGAACATGAGCTCGTCGGAGGTCAGCCGCTCGGCGCGGGCGGTCAGCTCGATACCCAGTTCAAAAAGGGAGTCCTTGTCCTGCTCGGAAAGCAGGCCGTCCTCCGAGACGGAGCGGGGGAATTCGCCCTCGCAAAGACCCATTGCCAGCAGGACACGGATGTGATCCACGCGGAGGGTGGAGGCGTCTCCCACGGTCACGCAGTCGTGGCGGGCGGGGACAGAGCCAATGTCGGTATCGGCAAAGACCAAGGTTAAGGCAGTGCAAAGCTCCTCGGGAGTCAGCGGCTCGGCATCCTTCATGACCGTGGACACCGTGGCCAGAGTTTCGGTAAGGAAAGACCACAGGCGCACCTGCTCTCCTGCCTCGCGGGTCTGTCCCATGGCCAGGTAGGCCTCGGCGGATTCCATGAGCCGTTCCTTCAGATTCAGCTCGCACAGGTACTCATAGATGGCTCGGCATTGCTCCACCACGTCGGTGGCACCCTTCAGCTTGGTTTCCAAGGACAGAAGCGGGGTCATGACAGACTCTCTGACACGATTGGCGGCGTAAAGGATCTCCCGCCCCCGTCCCGTCATGCCGATGCGGTAGCCGTCGGGATTCATGCTCCAGGCTTCCTCGGTCATGCGGCGGCCCGTGAGTCTCCACGTGTCGGTGTATTCGGCAAAGTAGTCGATTTCCCGCAAGGTCAGCGGCAAAAGTCCTGTTTTGCACAGGGTGAGAATATCCTCGATCTGCCATCCTCCAGCCACACAGCGCAGAGCGGTGAGCAGAAGGCGGGCGGCGGGCTTGGCGTTCAGATCCACACGCTCGGACAGGAAATAGGGGATGCCGTACTGCTCAAGAGCGGCATCCAGTACGCCCTCCCACGATGCCGTGTCACGAACCGCTATGGCGATCTCTCCATAGGGGATCCCGCGCTCACGAGCCTCCAGAATGTGGAGAGCCGCCGCTTGCGCCTCGTCGTAGAGGGTAGGGCAGACCACGGCGCGGACAGCCCCCCGATCCTCCTCGGGGATCTCCGGGCGGGCTTCGGGCGTTACGTCAAAGCTCCAAAGGGAGGTCTCCAGCAGGCGCAGCTCGGGGGAGACGGCGCGATGGGTATCCGTCAAGGTCACGTCCTCGGTATCCAGACCGAGATCCTCGCAAAGGCGGGTGAGACGGCGGACGGCATCCTTCATGCTGTCGAATTGGGGACGTGCGTCGTACCGACCGTTGCACCCGAAGGTAACGGTCACCTCCGTAGCCTGTCGGAGCATTTCACGGAGCAGGGCGTACTCCTGCACCGTGAAGCTGGTAAAGCCGTCTACGAATACGTAGGCATTTTCGAAAAAGGCATGCTCCTCCAGCTTTTCGGCGGCGCGGAGCAAACGGTCCGCGGGATCTTCGCCGTAGACCTCAGTGAGCAGGCCGCTGTAGGAGGCGGAGACCAGGGCAATGTCCCTCAGCTTGCCTCGGAGAGGGGCACTCCGATCCAGCTTGTCCGCCGCCCGCTCCAGAGAGGCCGAGGAAATGCCGTTGACCCCCAGCTCTTCTACGGTGGAGAGCATTTTGCGGCAAAGGGAGGGATCGGTGGCACCCGAACTGCTGTAGGTCTCCAGAATACCCTTGAGCTGACGGAGATTCTCCCACATCAGAAGGGAGCGCATGGCGCGGGTCACCGTATGCTGGGCGCGGCCGCCGTACAGGTCGGCCAGATGGTCACATAGGCGGGTGAAGCTCAGCACCCGAAAGGAGCGTCCCGCCTCGGGAGGCAGAGCCGCCAGAAGCTCCCGCTCGGTGGAGTAGGCCTGTTGCTCGGGGACGATGAGGAAGACACGGCGGTCTCCCTCTGCTGTGAGACGGCGAATGGCCTCCACGGTGGTATGGGTCTTGCCGCTGCCGGGGCGGCCGAACAGGAAACGGATCACGGTGTCCTCCTTTCATCTGCGTGTTCTTCGAGCAGTTGGGTATTTCGTACTATGACCGCCTTTCCGCGCCATGCGTAGGCACGGGCGGCAAAGGCCTCGCTATCCATGGCGTTCAGAAGCGGCGTGCTGACGCTGACGGCGCGCGCCTCACGGAAATAGGGGATGGGGGTGTCGAGCCCTTGGGCGATAATCCTTCGATTGTGGGGGCAGGCAAGCTGGCAGGCATCACAGCCCCAGACCAAACCGCCCGAAAGAATGGCTTTTTGCTCGGCTTCGGTCAATGCTCCCTTTTTCTGGGTCAGAGCGGACAGGCAGCTCGTTTTGTCCCCATTGACACATCCCATGGGGCAGGCCTTCAAACACAGGCCGCATCCCTCGCAGGTGGGCGGTGTATTGGGGAAGTCCGGCACAGGCTCGCCCGTGACGGACGCATAATCCAGATCCGTTACAATTTCTCCGATGAACAGGAAACTGCCGTATTCCGGGGTAATGAGCAGGCTATTCATACCCAGCACGCCCATGCCCGCCCGAGCGGCGGCATCCACCTCCGCGATGGGGGAGTGATCCGCGAAGAGTGCGAAGCGGTTGTGAGGATACCGCTCCCGCAGGGAGGGAAGCACTGCGGACTCCAATTCCTTGACGTAGCCGTGATAGTCCCGCGGGACGGCGTAGAGGGAGAGATTCCGCCCCTCCGCCTCCACGTCCTCGGTCATGAGGTAGGGAAGTGCCAGGAGGATGGCCGTCCCGGACAGGGGAATGGCGGCTTTATCCAAGAGGTACTTCCGCCCGATCTTGCATATAGATAAAGGAATGGCATAGGAAGGTACGCCAAGCAGAGACCGAACGGTGTCAAGCATGGTGGTATCCTTCATAATGCCATTCCTTTCTGTTGTGTCAGAGGATCGAATTAGACACGATCCACGGGGTACATGATCTTGAGCTGGTTGATCTTGCTCTGGTAAGCGGCCTGCTGCTTTTCGCGGGTGAGCTGCTCGTAGAGCTGAGCGCGGACGTCGTTGTAGGACAGAGCCTCGGCGGGGTTCTTCTTGTTCAGGCGGATGAGGTGGTAGCCGAACTGGGTCTTGACGGGGCCGCGAACCTCGCCTTCCTCCATCTCAAAGCAAGCGGTATCGAACTCGGGAACCATCTGGCCGCGGCCGAAGTCACCGAGATTTCCGCCCTGGGCGGAGGAGGGGCAGGAGCTATTGTCACGGGCGGCATCCTCAAAGGTGATCTCGCCGGCATTGATGGCGGCCAGGATCTCGGAGGCCTTCTCCTCGGAATCCACCAGAATGTGGGAAGCGTTGACGGTCTCGCCCTCGGTCATCTCGTCCTTGTGGCTGTCGTAGTAAGCGCGAACCTCCTCCTCGGTGAGGTGGACGGACTCCACACACTTGGAAATGGCGTACTCCATGAGGAGCTGCTCCTTGACGGCGGCGAGCTGATCCTTGAAGGCCTGCTCACGCTCGTAGAGATTGCGCTGGGCGTCCAGCAGGAAGAGGCGCTGGGCGATGAGCTGTTCCAGAACGGCGGCGCGTCCCTGGGGGTTATTGTATGCCTGACCGTTGCGGCCCATAGCCATGATGAAGCGGGTTACGTCCTCCTCGGTGATGGGCTTGCCGTTGACCTGCGCCAGGACGCGGGCGGTAGGCTGCTGATTATTGGCTCCGAAGGAACCGGGGGTAAGAATTTCTGCCATGATGGGTAAACTCCTTGCTGAAAATAATATATAATGTCAGTATATCATATTTCCGCAAAAAATGCAAGGGGAAAGGGGAATTTGTTTCAAAAAAACTGCGTGTAATATTGACTTAACCTCTGCTCACGAAAAGTTCACGCAAAAGACCTTGAAAAATACAAAATAATGGCGTATAATAGAAATAGATAAACAAAGCCCCCGCGATCCGCGCGGAGAAAGGATCACACAATGTCGGATAAAATCAATCCTACCGATCAAATCCCCACCCATATTCTGCCCGCGAACCTGCCTTCTATCCCTCCCGAGCAGCTTTCCCACCTGCTGTCCAATCCCCAGATCATGAGTATGTTCTACGAACGCGCCAAAAACATGATGTGGTCCATGGTGCAGTACAAGGAATTGCAAATGCTGTACTCCTGTGCTCTGAAGGAGATCCAAACGAAGTTTGAAATCCTGGACACTGAGTTCAAGCTGGAGTACAACCGCAATCCCATCGCCTCTATCTCCACCCGTCTGAAGCGCACCGAGAGCGTTATGGACAAGCTGGAGCGGAAGGGACTGCCCTTCAATCTGACCACCGTGGAGGAGAACATTCACGACATGGCGGGTATCCGCGTGATCTGCTCCTACATCGACGATATTTACCTCATTGCCGATGCTCTCCTCCGTCAGGATGACATCACGCTTATTCAGCGGAAGGATTACATCGAGAATCCCAAGGAGAACGGCTACCGCTCTCTCCATCTTATTGTGGAGGTTCCCGTGTTCCTCACCAATCACAAGAAGCAAATGAAGGTGGAGGTGCAGATTCGCACCATTGCCATGGACTTCTGGGCCAGCCTGGAGCACCAGATGAAGTACAAGCAGGCTATCCCCGAAGAGGAATCCATCATTCGCGAGTTGCGGGAATGCGCCGACGTCATTCGCGAGACCGACGAGCGTATGCTGGCCATCCGCCGCCGCATCGAGTCCGCCGCCGATGCCCCCTCTGAGGAGGATGTGCTGTTCGATAAGCTGGCACGGCTGGATATACCGATTTCGTGATTTTCAGATCATAAACACCCAAGGAGGCATTCCCATGAGAGAAGGCGGTTGGATATTCATATCCCATTCCCACCGTGATATTGAGAAGGTGCGGCGTATCCGCAACAGGCTGGAGGAGTTGGGGCTGGAGCCCTTGATGTTCTACTTGAAATGCCTGTCCGATGAAAACGAGATCGAGGAGCTGATCAAGCGAGAGATCGACGAGAGGGACTGGTTCATTTACGCCGACAGTGCCAGCGCACGGAGCTCCAAATGGGTCAAAACCGAGCGGGACTACATCGAAAGCTTGGTAGGGAAGAACGTGTTCACCATCAACCTGGACGGCGATCTGGACGCACAACTGGCGGCCATCGATCACATCACCCGTCAGCTCAAGGTTTTCATTGTGTCCTCTTACTCGGACAGACCGCTGGTCAGCCGTATACGTGAGAAACTGTTGGAGCGGGACATGATGGTGCTGTATGATGACGAGTCACTGCCCGGCGATATGGAGCTGACCATGAGCGCGGAGGATAAGCTGCGGCAGATCTATCATGACGGATTCGTGTTGTTCGTGATCACTGAGCGGGTGGCCTCTTCTCCCTACATTCGGTATGAGATCACCCGTACCCACGAGATGGGAGGCAAGATCGTCCCCGTTTACGTGGGGAACGCCACTTTGCCCGAATCGGTTCGCACCATGCTCATGGACAGCGTTGGGGTGACGGTCTCTCCCTGTCCTACCGACGAGGAGTTGGATCGGGTGGTTTCCCTCATTTACAGCCAAGTGACCTATGAAACCGACTTCAAAAACGGCGTGGGCTACCGTTCTGCCCGCCGTATTAAGCTTCCTTCGGTGGCGCGTATCGACAACATGACCTTCTTTGAGTGCGATAATCTGGAGGAGGTTACCATACCCGATTCGGTGATCTACATTTCGTCCGATGCCTTTGAGGATCATCCCGACATACTGGTCAAGTGCCACGCGGGCTCCTATGCAGAGGGCTACTGCAAGCGGAATGGAATCCGCTATGAGATCGTAGAAGACTGAAAAGGAGTGTATGCCATGAAAAAAGAAGACCTGCTGAAGCTGTCCCCGGGAGAGCTGACCGATCTGGGGATCTGCCCCACCTGTCTGAATCGTGAAACGGGCGGAGGACTCTACGGAGACGTATCGGATAAGCTTTTGTATGGGGACGAGGATATCGAATGCTTTTTCGTTGGCAATCCCCGCGCCGAGGGGCATATGTGCATCTCCGCCATACGGCACTACCACGATATGAGCGAGGCCCCCGATGCCCTCAACGAAAAGATCGTGCGATTTGCCAAGCGGTTTATGGTGATCCTTTGCGAGGTACTGGGCTGTGAGCGGGTCTACCTTTGCACGATGTGTGACGGTCCTGCCAATCACTACCACGTACAGCTCATTCCCAGATATGCCCATGAAAAGCGGGGAAGTGAAAATTTTGTGAAGCCCCGCGGGGTGTTTGATCTCGCTCCGCAAACGGTGGCGGAGGTGCGGAGAAGGATTTCGGAAGAGAGAAACGGCCTTTGATGTAATCTGATCGTAAATAAAATGCGGTTGTTCCAATCCCTTTCATGGAGCAACCGCGTTTTTTATATTGTGGAATGAAAGCTTTTTGGAGAAAACTCGCGCTCGACACCATGACCATAGCCGAGGCCAACGCCCTTGCCCGCGAGGAGCTGGTGGCCGAGGGCATGGAGCTGGTGCTGACCGACGGCAAGGTACTCGCGGAGCTGTCCAAGACCGACAAGAGCCTGTGGAAAAAGATCACCGACTGGATCGCCGACGTGATCGACAAGATCCGCAAGCATTACGGTGAGCTGAACCAGGCCTCCAAGACGGCGCAGGTGCTGAAGGAGACGGTAGAGTCTCTGGAGGAGATCGAGCGGTTGTTCACGGAGGGCGTGAGAGAGGCCGGAGAGAGGACGAGGACGGCGGAGACCACAACCGACACAAACGATGGAGGAAGAAAACTGTCGTTTGCGGGAGAAAGAGCTGCAAACGCCAACGTCGAGACTCTTTCCGAAGCCAAAAGACGGATCGAGGCCGGAGAAGATTCCGAGATGGTGCGTCAAGAGACGGGCTGGTTCCAAGGCTACGATGGCAAGTGGCGGTTCGAGATCAACGACAGCGAGGCAATCTTCTTCCCGAGCGGTGATGCGCTGTTTTCAAAAAATCATCCCGAGTATGTTGAGTATTCGGATTTGACGATGAAGTTCATAACGGGCGACATAACCATTGAGGAGATGGAACGGCTCACGGAGCTTGGACGGACTTGGGGCAACGAAAAGAGACGGCTTTCGGACAGATTGAAGGGCGGAGGCGCGACTCTTGAAGACGTTCTGCAACATGACAAGCTATTCGAAGCGTATCCTGAGTTGCGAGAGGTGCGTGTCGTTGTTGAGGACATGGACGGCACGGAAAAGGGACGGTATACCAAGAGAACCAATACCATCACCATAAGCAGCAAGCTGTCTGCAAAGGAAGCGAGAAAAACGCTGGCTCATGAGGTTCAGCACAAGATTCAGGAGATTGAAGGGTTTGCTTTGGGCGCGTCTCCGGAATATTGGGCAAGGCGCGAAAACGAAAGGTCAAGAGAAAATCTTGATGTAATCGACCAAGAGATTCGATATTTTGATCAAAAGCTTCGGCAAATGGAAAAGGAAAGCGGGTACGAGGAATTCGAACAGGAAGTCTTTGAAAGAGCCATGAACGGTGAAATTTCTGAAGAACAGTACGACGCCGAAATTGACAAGTTTATGGAAGAGCATCCGGATTTAAAGAAGGCGACCCAGCATATGGAGAACCTCAGAAGAATCAGAGGCGAAACCGCAAGGCGAGAAAGAATCGAGGATCCGTCTTTGCTTTACCGCAGAACCGCCGGAGAGGTCGAAGCGAGAGACGTTGAACAGCGCATCGATATGACCGAGGATAAAAGAAAAAACACCCGCCCGGATATTGATCGGGAGGATGTGGTGTTTGCTGAGGGACCAACCGTTTCGGGCAGTTTTGCAGGGTGGACGGCTGACGGAACCGAAGTATATGTGACAAGTCCGGATGTAATGAAACTATCCTTGTCGGATAGAATACAAAAATTCAGAAACGACTTTTTGCAAAACTTCAAAGGGAAAACGGCAAAGTTTGAGAGAAACGGCCACACGTATTATGCAAGATTTGTCGAGACGAAAAAAGGATTGGGAGAGTTCACGTTTGAAGGGAGAGGCAAAAATAGCAAATCTGATGATGTTGGATATAGAGCCAAGGTTAGACTGCTTGCGGATGGAGATATTTTTAGCATAGTAGAGGACGGATCTTACATAGGGTCTTCGAAGGAGCAAGGAAAAAATACAGCATCTCATGCAAATGCAAAATACTGGGATTATTTCTGGAAAGAGATTTTTGTTGACGGAAAAGGGTATGACGTTGTTATAAACGTGAGAAATGATTCTACGGGCAATAATCTTGCGGACAAAGAACAGTTTGTATACAGCATGACGTTCAGAGAAAACAAAAAAGTGGCATCCCCGGTCACCACTCCAGCTTCTTCGAAGCAAGTCGGTGTAATAATTGGGGATTCCACTATTGATAGTATAACACAAACGGATGGATCTGTCAATAGAAAATTCTCAATTTCCGACATTTCCTTGGTAGAAAAATATCCCAACCTCAATTTGAACCAAGACGTTTCAGACATGGACGGCGTTCCGGCTATTCAGCTTGAAGACGGTTCGGTGCTGACGTTCACGGAACCTCACGTGACATTCATCCAAAACAACGGCATTGATGTGGAGGACATTCGGAGCGGCGGCTGGATTACTGACGGCGTGTATGAGCCTTCCGAACGGTCGGATACTCTGCGATACAAGGAGAGGATGTTGGCCAAAAAGCGGATGGACGAGAAGCGGGCGGCGAAGAAGGACACCATCCGCTACTCCATCGACGAGCCCCCCGAAACCCCGGACGTATCCGAAAACCGAGACCTGACCGACCGTGAGATTCTGGGCATGGCCTTGGAGGGAGCGGTGCAGAGCCAGGAGGAGTACAACATCATCAAGTCCTACCGCGAGCAGGCTGCCATGCTGGAGCTTGTGCGGGAAAAGCGGGACGGGTATATCAAGGAGGCCAACGCACTGGAGAGACAAATTAAGGCTCTTCGGGCAAGGATGGAGTCCGAGGGAGACCCTGACGGCTGGATCCGCAAGGCTATGGACGACGCCATCGCTAAGAAACGAGAGGCCGAGCGGATGAGGGATGAGCAGGTCAAGATCCTTGACAACGCCGACCGTGAGCTCCTCCGAATGAAGGCCGCTAAGCCCTTCCGCGAGATTCTTGCCCGCGAGCAGAAGCGCATACGAGCCGCTGAGCGCAAGGCAGAGAAAGCCGAGGAAAAGGCTGAGAGGGCAACGGAGACCACAAGGAGGGTGCGCGAGGAGTACAAGGAGCGCATCTACAAGGCCAGACGAGAGGCGACCGACTACAAGAGAGCCGTATACCGCACCGCATACGCCAAGGCCGACGAGAAGAACCGCGCATACCGGGAGACCATGGACCGCAAGGCCGAAGAATCCCGTGAGCGCAAGGAGATGACCGCCCGCAAGCGGACGATCATGCGTGTGCTGGGGGCTTTGCAGACCAAGATCATGCATCCCACCAAGACCAACCACGTACCCAAGGAGCTGCACGACCTTGTGGAGAAATTCATGAAGGCGGCAGACGGGCGCTGTCCCGGGGAAATTATCGAGTGTTCACCGCTTTTGTGATAAACACTCGGTATGGGGCGGATAGTCATAACGAAACTCCACCATCGGGTTATAAACTAAAAAACAGCAGTGACAGTCCCTGATTTTTGGGACCGGCACTGCCGGTGGTACGGGCAACAGGACTTGAACGTCCTCGCTACGCTCGGGGCAAGTTGCACCGAGGAAAAAGGAAGTTTTCAGTATAACGGCAACTTGCACAGATTCTGCGTTGCCCATTACTCGATATCAAAAAAGCGAATGAAGGGTAAAACCCTCCATTCGCTTTTTGGTACGGGCAACAGGACTTGAACCTGCACTCACAAGGAACCGGATCCTAAATCCGGCGCGTCTGCCAATTCCGCCATGCCCGCGTACCGTGGTATTATAACATATAATTTACGGTTTGTCAAGACAATTTCCCAAAACCAAGGCGGCGAAAAAATAAAATTAAGAGTTGACAAATTTCGCAGTTTGATATATAATATAAAGTGGATTATTACACGCCCGAAAACGGGTGTCGAAAGGAAATACTATGTACATTCTTGGAATGGAAAGCTCCTGCGACGAGACCTCTGCCGCCGTCGTGGAGATGACGGACGGGGAAGATGGGACGGCGGTGGTTCGTGCCATCAAGTCCAATATCGTAGCCTCTCAGATCGAGACCCACCGTCTGTACGGCGGTGTGGTTCCCGAGATTGCCAGCCGCGCACACATTGAGGCTGTGTCCGGGATCACCCGCGAGGCGTTGGATACGGCAGGGTTGACGCTGTCGGATATCGGCGCGGTGGCTGTGACCACTCATCCCGGCCTCATCGGCGCTTTGCTGGTGGGTGTCAATTTCGCTAAGTCTCTGGCTTTTGCCAATAATATACCCCTAATCTCAGTCAACCACATCCACGGACACGTGGCGGCCGCTTATCTGCAAGACCCCGCCCTGAAGCCCCCCTTCCTGGCCGTGGTGGTCTCGGGCGGTCACACCTCCTTCTACATGGTAGAGGACTACACCGAGTTCCGCGAGATCGGCGCGACCCGAGACGATGCCTGCGGCGAGGCTTTTGACAAGGTTGGCCGTGTTATTGGTATGCCCTATCCCGGCGGTGCCGCTCTGGACAAGCTGGCCTACGAGGGCGATCCCAAGGCATACAGCCTACCCAGCCCCGCCGTTCAAGGGGACAATCTGGACTTCTCCTTCAGCGGCCTTAAGACGGCGGCGCTGAACCTCATCAATCAGGCAGACCAGAGGGGGGAGACCATCAGCCGCGCTGATCTGGCCGCTTCCTACACCCACAGCATTGTGCAGGGTATTGTGAAAAAAACGGATATGGCGTTGTCCACTAAGGCGCAGGGCGTCCAAACTTTGGTGCTGGCTGGCGGCGTGGCTGCAAACAGCCACATCCGTTCGGCACTTGCCCGTCTTTGCGAGCAACGAGGGATCCGCTTCATCGTCCCCGATCGCCATCTATGCGGTGACAATGCCGCCATGATCGCCGCCGCCGGCTATTTCGAGTATCAAAAGGGACGGCGCGCCGATACCTCCCTCAACGCCTCGGCATCGGATTACATGTGATCCGATGCGCTGTGAAGGGAACAAACGGACAAGCCGTTTCACGTCACTCTCCACATCTCCACTCTTCATTACCGAACAGGAGCTTTTATGGAAAACAAAAATCAAAATCAAATCCCCACTCCCTCTCCCGCCGTGGTCAAGCGTCTTCCCCGCTATTACCGTTACCTGCGCGAGCTCATCAAGCAGGGAAAAATGCGCATCAGCTCGGGGGAACTGTCTGCCATGATGAACGTGACCGCCTCCCAGATCCGTCAGGATCTCAACTGCTTCGGCGGCTTCGGACAGCAGGGCTACGGCGATAACGTCAAATACCTTTTCGCCAAGATCAGCGAGATTTTGGGTGTGGGAGCGGGATTTCACGCCGTGGTCATCGGCGCGGGGGATCTGGGCCGAGGGCTGATCCATCAATCCATGTTCGAAAAGCGCGGCGTGGACATTCTGGCTATGTTCGACACGGGCGAGGGGCTGGTCGGCCGTACCGTGGCGGGCATTCAGGTGCTGTCCCTGGATACGCTGGAGGAATTCTGCGCTCAGCATCAGGTGGACATTGCCGTCATTACCTGCCCCAAGGAGCAGGTGCGTACCATTGCCGCCCGTCTGGTGGCCTGTAAGGTCAAGGGACTGTGGAACTATATGGGCGTGGAGCTGGGCTATAGCCCCTCCGAGGTGGTCGTGGAGAACGTCCATCTGGGTGATTCTCTCATGATCCTCAATTACAAGATCCTCTCCAAGTACGGAAGCGAGGATGACGAGCTCAACAGCTCGGAGGATACCATCAGCGATCTGCCGGATTCCGGGGCAGACACATAACGAATCAGTAAGGATCATATTCCATGAAAATCACGATTAACTACGGCACAGGCGTAGCCGCCGTCCCCAGAGACGTTTTGCAGGTCATGGACCGTGCCACCAAAACCGATCTTCGGTTGTTGATTCTATTGTCCGCCGATCCCTCGCTTCTGTGCGACGGTGGGCGGGGAGACGGTATCGGTCGTTTGGCGGAGCAGATTGGATGCTCCGATGCTCAGGTTGAGGCGTCCCTGGCCTTCTGGCGAGGAGCCGGACTCTTGACCCTTCAGGACGAGGATGAGGCGCAAGAGCCGATCCGCCATGCGGGAGCTCCTGTTTTCGCTGCACATACCGCCTCGATTCCCGAAACTACCCCCGTTCAAGTCGGCGCATCCGCAGACAACACCGCCGAGACGCAGAAGGACTCACGTGTCACGGTGAGAAAGCCTCATCCTGAATCGACACTTCCTCACTACACCTCCGAGGAGCTGGCCGATCTGATGGAATCCAGAAGCGATACTAAATACTTCATCGACGAGTGTACCCGCGTATGGGAGCGCATCCTCAACGTGCACGAGGTCAACGTTCTGCTGGTTCTGGTAGATTACTTGGGGCTGGAGTGGGACTACGTGCTCACGTTGCTGGCCTTTTGCGTCGGGAACATGAAAAAGCAGGATCGGAAATGTACCATGCGATACGTGGAGACCACGGCGTACGGGTTGTATGACGAGGGGATCCGGGATCTGACCGCCTTGCAGGAAAAGCTTCGCCGCATGGAGGATATGGCGGATTCCGAGAAACGTCTGCGTCAGCTGCTGGGCATCGGAGACCGTCAGTTGACCTCTGCCGAAAAGAAGGCCTTCTCCAAGTGGCTCTACGATTTCGGCTACGATCTGGAGATCATTACCTATGCATTTGAGATAAACGTCGATGCAAAGGGGAAGTATTCCATCCGATACATGGATGCCGTGCTGACCAATTGGTATAACGAAAAGCTGCATACCCTGGAGGAGATCAAGGCCGCCAACGAGCGTTTCAGAGCCGAGCACCAAAAGCCGGGGCAGGGAAGCTCCGCCTCCTCCAAGCAGGGCTCCTTTGATACCGACGACTTTTTCAATGATGCTGTCCGCCGTAGTCTGGGGGATGATTTCAATATTCCGGACGATGACGGGGAGAGCGGCAGAAAATAAGCGATCCGTTTCGGCAAGACACAAGAGCAGGAAAGGAAGGACTTCGGTCCGGAGTAACGTACTTATATGAAGAACAATCACAGCGAAAGCATGGCCCGAATCCGTGAGGAGTATCGGAGCAAGTACCTGATCGCCCAAGAGCAGGCGGATCGCCGCCGCGAGGAGGTGGAATCGGCGATTCCCGAGGTCAAGGAAATTGACCGTGAGCTGCAACTGTCGGGTCTGACCATTATGAGGGTCTCCGTGGAGGGCGGTGACGTCTCCAAAAAGATCGAGGAGGTGCGGGCGCGGAACGAGGGGCTTCGCCGCCGCCGCGGCATCCTTTTGGCCGCTCACGGCTATCTGGCTGACTACACCGAGCCCAAATACGAATGCTCGCTTTGCAACGATTCGGGTTTTGTGGATACCAAAATGTGCGTATGCATGCGCCGCCGCATGACCGAGGCCGCCTACGATTCGTCGGGGATGGGGAACCTTCTTCGCAGGCAATCCTTTGAAAACTTTGAGTTTGGCTACTACGATTACGACCCGCTGGCGGCCAAGCGCATTCGTCAGATCTTCCGCAAAATGAAGACCTATGCCGAGGAGTTCTCCGGGGCGACTGAAGAGAATTTGGTGCTGTTCGGAAATACGGGCTTGGGAAAGACCCATTTGTCCTCCGCATTGGCCCGTGTGGTCATTGAACGGGGATACGACGTGTTCTACGTCAGCTCCATCGCCATGATCTCAGATTTTGAGTACCGCCGATTCGGCAACAGCGCGGGTGGGGAGACAGGCACCGATCTGGATCGCTATTTCGATTGCGACCTCCTTATCATAGACGATCTGGGCACCGAGATCAACAACCAGTTCACGACAACCGTGCTCTATAATCTGATCAATACTCGTCTCAACCGCCGCAAGCCCGTCATCATCAGCACCAACCTGACCCAGGACGAGTTCCGCAAGCGGTACTGGGATCGCATCACCAGCCGCATCCTGGGAGAATACATGGTGTTGCCCTTCGAGGGGCGGGATATTCGCGCACTGAAGATGAAGCGAGATTAATAGACGTAACGCATATAATCATATAAATATTATGATGAATAATCTCTGACAAATTCAGACGAAGGCCTGGGTTTGTCAGAGATTGAGCGCAAAAGAGCTCCGTAAAATATGTAGTATGATCTGAAATAAAAAATCGAGAAAATTCAAAAAACTTTTCAAAAACCTATTGACAAATCCGACGAGATATGCTATAATATGCAAGTCGTCAAGACATGGCCCATTGGTCAAGCGGTTAAGACGCTAGCCTCTCACGCTGGAAACTCGGGTTCGATTCCCGGATGGGTCACCATTAACAACCTAAATCGAATTATTCGGTTTAGGTTGTTTTTCTTTTTCCGCGTAGTGTTTTCAGATGGTGATCATCAGCCTCACGTTCTTCAGTCTCAGCTCATACGAGTTCTGAATATGCGCCGGCATGGTCGTTTCCCTGTCACAAACAGAAAGGCCCTGACTTGCGTCAGGACCCGTCTGTAAAGGGTGATTGAAGTAGATGTGTATTTCGTCGTCGAACACGGTGATCTCGCGTATAATGAAGTTTATGAGCATCTTGGGCTCTTGTAACAAGGCTGCCTCATAGTAGGCGCGGATTTCCTTCTCACTCACCTTGACCTGCATCTTGCTACGCTCGATAATGATCAGGCGTTCCAGCTCGGCTTGTCTATCTTCAAGCTCCTTCATACGCTTGTTTGCGGCGGCGGTATAGAAGCCACGCTCGACGGCGGTCATGATGTTCTCCATCGCGCTTTCGTTCTGTTTCTGCTCCCTTTCAAGGATGCTCAATGTAGAGTTGGCTTTGATCTGGGATTCCTGTAGAGCCAAAAGACCTTGGACAATATAATCCATTTGACCCGGCTTTTTGAGTTCTGCGATGATGCTGTCCAGCACGAATTTTTCAAGTATCTCCTTGCGGTACGGTTGTTGCTTACACCCGTTCCGCAAGTTTTTTCTTCCGTGACATTTGTAGTAGTAGGTACGGACTCCCTGTTTTGATGTGCCGCATTCACCACTCATATTCTCGCCACAGTATCCGCATTTCATTTTTTGACGGAGTAGGTAGACCACCGCATTACTGTGCTTTCCGATTTTGTTGCAAGATACCTTGGCTCGGACTTTGGCGAAGATCTCCGGATCCACGATGGGCGGATAGATCTTGTCCACCACCTCGTCACCGTGCATATAAGTCCCCGAATATTTTTCGTTTCTAAGGATTCCGTAGACGGTGTTCATCGGAAACTGTCTGCCTTTATACAGAATACCATGCGCCGTAAGCGTCGCGATGATTTCTTTGACAGTAACGCCCTTTGCGTACTGATCGAACATGAATCGCACGATTTCGGCTTTTTCTTCGTCTATGACGACTTTACGGTCAGAAGCCATATAACCGTAAGGCAACGCACCGCCTTGATAGTTTCCCTTTAAGCGGGTCTCTCTCATTCCTCTGCGAACCTTTTGAGCAAGCTCAGCGGAATAGTACTGGTTCATTCCTTCAAGCAGAGATTCAAGGATAATGCCCTCGGGCGAATCTGGGATGTTCTCCATGGCTGATACCACTTTCACGCCGTTGTTTTTCAATGTGTTCTTGTGAATCGTTGCCTCATACTTGTTTCGGGAAAAGCGATCCAGCTTGTAAACAAGCACATAAGACCATTGTCTTTTCGCGCTATCCCGGATCATGCGCTGAAAGTCGGGACGCATATCGTTGGTGCCCGACATAGCTCTGTCGATGTAGGTATCCAGGATCAGGATATCGTGCATCTTGGCGTAGTCCTCACACACACGAAGCTGACCTTCGATGGACTGCTCGGTTTGAGCATCGCAAGAATATCTTGCGTAGATAACTGCTGTTTTCATTTTGTTTTTCCTTTCTTTTTAGTCTTTAGATTTGTCTTTCGACGGGAGCGGACCAAACGGAACCGCCCAAAGAGGTCAAGGGAAACAGGAGAAAATGTTGCATTCCTGTCGGTCAATTTCGATTTTTCAGCGATATTTTCGACCCCTTGACCTCGACGGCGGTTTCGTTTACGCTCCACCAAGGCGAAAGACTAATTTGTTTTAATTCTTCTTTGGCATCTGCTTGATAACTTCGGGGCTGACTTCACCTACGTACACCCCTTCGTCAAAGCAGATGAAATTGTCGAATAACAAGAGCTTTCTGTCCTCTTGCCCGATGGTACATACCACGTCATCGTCCAAAATATCGGATATGAAATACGCGGGTGTGTCCTTGGAGTAGACGATGCGCTCGCCGGACTTCTCGATGTACTTCATCAGGTAGGCAGTAGCATTTGGAAGCTCCTGCTTATTGATCGGCTCAAAATCGTTCCTGCCGAAGCGCTCAGTGAAATAGCTATTTTGTAGGGTGGTCTGCATTCGGCGCATCTTTGTACTGTAATCACGATGTTCCGTCAGCTCACCAACCATGGCATTTTCGGGAATGTTGAAAAGCCCATGGAAATGCAATCGATCAGAATTCGGTGATCGCTCCCAGACTCCGATATAGATCCAGTTTCTACGGTGGCACATCTTCTTAAAACAATCTCGTAATTTGGTTTTGAAGCTTTCCTCGGTATGCTTCTGATCGTCATAGGTGAATGTGCAGAAATAATTCCAGTTCCCAAGATTGATCTTTCGCGTTAACCTCGTCCGCCTTACGATCAGATTCCGTTGGATCCGTCCCATCTCGGCCTTTACGTATTCGGCTGCCTGTTCCTCGTTCTCAAATTGCGGTTTCAATTCCGCTACGATTTCGGTTACCTTTTCCTTTCGCCGTTTGGCTTTTGCGCCCTTGTACGCCTTTTCAAAAGCCGTTCTCATTTCGTCATTTCCGTTTCCGTGATAGCCGCCCTTCCCGAGGTTCTTGCCCTCGCTTTGTGGGATGGCGATGTAGTGGCTACCGTCGAAGTAGACTTTAACCTTCTCATGTGGCATGACCGTCTACCTCCTTTCGCTTGCGTTGAAGCTCCAACACGCGATCCAGCAGAGCCGACATAAATGCCTCTCGCTCCGCCTCGTGCATTTGTTTGACCTCAAAGCCGCCGTTTGTGATGATGTTGACCTCTCTTTCCAATAATGTCTTCTCCTTCATGTGTATTTTCCAGAGAAAAAGGCACGAAAAAAAAGCGCAACACGCTTTTCTGTCATGAAAACGTATTACGCCTTTGAGTGCAACCTTCCGATTCAACCCTCGGAACACAGGCCCGTGCCTTTCTATTCGGCAACATCTATCTTGGCTTGACACTTTGCATACGAACTAACTATACTGTGACTATTCCTTTTTCTATGAAATTGTTATTATTATACCACAAAAGTTTGAGTTTGTCAAGCAAACTTAACCTACATTTTCTCACATCTTCTATTGCAAAACCAAAGTTTACCCAACTTATCCCAACTATTCACAACTTCTATGGTGCATAAAAAGGATAGCACATGGGGATCAGATTTGTCAACTTTCGTAACTGGCGAGTTTTGATGATCTACTGGACTAATCTCACTCGGAAATTGACGGGCATGAAGCGAGGGCTGACAATCCCACACGGCGGCGCTTCAACAAACGTCCAAAAACGAAATCTATCCAAAAAGCTGCCGAGCGTGATCGCGGACATGCGCCCAAGCGGCTCAGCGGGCGACTCCGCGACCGCTCGGCTTTGGATTTTTCTTTTTCGTTTGTTTGCGGTGCGGGCGTGTGCTTGTCTCGGCGAGCGCAGCGAGCCGACTTGTATAAGACAAGCACACGCCAGGGTGCCAAAGACTTGAAAACGGACACAAAGTTTGCTGATAATATCGACTATTTCGCAAATTTATGCTATAATATTATCAAAAAAATACAGAAACTATCTTAACCGTTTTATCTTACCAACGACTATATGTATGAAGGCGCCTGATAATGGAAATGGAGAAATCAATGGATCGTATAAAACTCGAAGAACTGATAACAGAGAATATGAAGTCGATTTTCGGGTTTGCTCTGACAAGGCTCGGAAACGAAAATGAAGCAGAAGACCTTGCGAGTGATATTCTTTATGAGATCATTCGGTCAGCGCAAAACGTAAAGGACGAGGAACGCTTTTACGGCTTTATGTGGAAGATTGCGGAGAATACCTACAAGGACTATTTGCGCAAAAAGGCCAGAAACGTGAGTCGCTTTACGGAGCTTGACGAAAATATTGCCGATGAGTCCGAATCTGCTTTGGATGAAATTATCCAAAAGGAGGAAATGAATCTTCTTCGTCGTGAACTGTCCTTGTTGTCAAAGCAATACCGTGACGCTACCGTTTTATACTACATGGAAAAGCTCTCCTGCTCCGACGTTGCGAAACGCTTACAGATCAGTACGGAAATGGTGAAATATTACTTATTCCGTGCAAGAAAAATCATCAGAGAGGGTATGAATATGGAAAGACTGTACGGAGAAAAAAGCTATCGCCCCAACAT
The DNA here is from genome assembly GCA_045655025.1 of Eubacteriales bacterium. Taxonomy (GTDB): domain Bacteria; phylum Bacillota; class Clostridia; order Oscillospirales; family CAG-272; genus CAMEON01. Next base: position 22,714 of record JAZOOM010000029.1, read on the forward strand.
CTTTGAAATTGATTTTTGGGGGACAAAAGCGGGAGATGACCGCGAATATCAAGATTTTCAAAGGAGAAAAATCAAGGGCAATATTCTGCTTGCGGCATATTACAGCCCTTCGACCATGCAGGAGATCAGCATCGAACTGGGTGTTTCACTTCCTTATCTTGAGGATGAAATACAATTGCTCCTTGACCGCCAATATCTCGTCTGTAAAAACGGGAAATATCTGACCAACATTCCGATCTTTACACTCGATTGTACCAAAACGATCGACGAAAAGCTGAAGGAGCTTACCGAATCCACCGCTGAAAAGTTCACTTCGGTTGTTGATGAATTTGAGGTGCAATTTGGAAATCGCTTTGCAAACCAAAATCTTGCGCGTTGGCAAAAGCTTCTCTTGTGTTTGCACTATTCGTTGATTGAGACAGAAGACGATATTGAAAACAACTACGGTGAATTGCCAAAGGATGGGCCTTATTCACTCGTCAACGGCGGTGGCGGTCAGGGCATCATTTGGGGGAGAAGCACAGAAAACGTTGTCGGTGATAAGCTCCCGAGAGGTATTCAAGGCATATATAACGACATCCCGTCAAGTGATAATCGCGGAAGTGTGATTGCGATGAACTTCAAGCAAACACTGAACGCACAGTCATTCGAAGGAGAAATGACCACTCCCATAGTTTGCACAGCGGTAGACTGCTTTGAATATCTGCCGGATGATTGGCAAAATGTCCTCGATGAGCTTCACTACGCAAAAGACGGGAAAGCAAATTTTGCCGTGTGGACATATGCTGAATACGGCGAACTGGGAACTATGCTTCGGGAGTGTATCTCTCTCGTGTCGGAGCTGAACCGCAAAACTGCCGAGCTTGCCTCTCATTTCACCGCCGATCTTGCTCCCGCACATATTCGTAAAACTGCGGAGTATATTGGCGCGTTCGTTTACCGCTTCAATTCCATTGAAAATTTGGTGAACACCCTATTTGATATGGGCTGGCTGAAATCTGTTGGGGATCACGAAAAGCCCGCCATTTGTGTGGTAAAGAATTAAATAATTTTCCGCCGAGAGCGGCCAATTACGGTTACTCTCGGCGGTATTATTATGGTTTATGTCAGCCTTGCATGACCACATACCGCAGGTACTTTTTCTGTATGCTCTTTCTACGACGCCAGACAGTGGTATTGTTGACATTCTGCATCTGCGCGATCTCTACGAATCCGAGTCCGGACATGTAGTGATTCAGAGTCTCGGTTTCAGCAACAGTCAATCTCATTTGATGGATGATGGTATCAACCTTGGCGTAGTCTTCGATCTCATACTGGGTCTCGAAGTCAATAGAAGCGTCGGCAGGCGAGCATTCTTCGATGCTGATCGTCTTATAGACGGAAAGATACTCCTTCTCGATGTACCGCAGGGCGTGACGGTAGCAGGCAAAGCGGACAGTCAGTAACTCGCCCTTGCGATTCTGACAAGCCAGATCGTCCAAGTTGTGACCGATGTAATGACAGAGGAAGCAGATTACTTCGGATGCCAGATCGTAACCGTCCGAGAAGGTCGTGTTGTAGCCTCGGTTGCCGTAAATGTCCTCTACGAGGCCAGCGTAAAGCTTGTCAAGAGACCGCGGATGGTGTGCGAATCTCATCATTTTCTTGATGGCAGACAATGCAATGCACTCACCGATATGCTGGACATTTTCTTCGGTGATCCTTGCGTTTTCGCTCGTGATTCTTACTTGGTTTTGGGTTTTCATTTTCTATACCTCCCGATTTTTATTGAGCCTTTCGGCAGGGTCGGGGGAGCATAGGTCAGGAGGAAATCGGGTTCATTCCGAGTGAGGTGTGCAGATGTCAACGAGAGGTATTGATGACTTTCAGTACACGAAAAAATATTGCGTTTGGATATAGAAAAACCAGGTATTGCTACCTGGCTATTCTGTATCTTATTTCATTTTTCAGCGATAATTTTTCACGTTGACAGCTGCGAGAGCTATGCTACACTGGACACGCCGAGAGGCAAAAATCGGGATGATTTTATATTTATATTCGCGTACTCTCCGTGCTCCTGTTTTTTCTACCTTTACAAAAACCGATTTTTATGCTATAATAAAAAAGTCAAAATTATGATGGAGCAAGTTTTATGAAGTACATAAACAAAGATAATTTATACGATTATGCTTTTTTGAACCAAGATACTCTCGTATCCCCGCTCCGTGCTATCTGCGTTTGCTTTCACGGATACACCGATGCGACTATGTATCATGAGAGCCCCAAAATCGCCAAAGTTTTAGGAGAAGCGGGAATTGCCTGGGTGTTCCCTTACTATAGCGTCTGGGCGTAGATGAGTAAAAGCTCGTGGGAATTTAATGAGCAGGTTATTGATGCGGTTTACGAAAGACTCTGTGCTGATGAAACTATTCCGCTTATCGTAAGTGGAGGAAGCATGGGGGGACTTACCGCTCTGAATTATCTTGTTTACGGAAAAAGAAAAGCTGTAGGTTGCGCTGTCAACTGTGCCGTTACGGATATGAAAAGAGTATTTTCCGACATACCGGATTTCAGACGCGCGATACTTTCGGCTCATATTCAAGAGGATGAGGATCTTTTATCCGTTATGAAAAGATATTCACCGGTAGATTTTTGTGAGCTTATGCCGAGAATTCCGTATTATTTCGTTTATGGCGAATGCGATGCTTACTTCACCCAAAATCATATGCCGCCACTGATCGAGAGAATGGAAAAAGAGAAGTTATCCTATACACTTCGCATCGAGGAAGGAATGAATCACTGCGATATCGAAAGCCATCCGGATGCGTTTACGGAATACTGCAAATTCATAATAGATTTAATAAAGTAAAAGCATATGGTTGATGTTTTCATTGGCGATGAACATACCATTGTATATACATAAGGGAGCCTCTGAATATTCTGCGCACAGCGAATCGGCAGAATATTTAGAGGCTCCCATTAGTTAACTGTTATTACAAAAGTAAAAGAGTTATGCGTATATGCGCTTCGCTTATTGAGCAGGCTTGATCAGCAGAATAACCGCATAGGGTTTCTCGGGTACCGTCACGGTAATTCCATGCTCCATAAGATCTGCGCCCTTCGCCGTCACATCCACGAGCCCGTCAAAGTCCGTGATGTGATACTGCTTCTCGGGATCAAGACCCTTGAGGCAAATCGTATTGGTCAGCTTGGAGGATTTCTCCTGGCAGGCGATGGAGGCGAAGCCCTCGTCCAGCTCGGGATCAAAGAACATCCGTCCGTCCCAGCGGTCGGCGTTCGCCGTCCACTCTGTGAGGGTGTAGTAATTGCCATAGAAGTACTTGCGGATGAGGTCGTACTCGTCGTATGCCTGCTTAAGAAGCCCCCAATCGGTGTCCTTATCCAGTGCGGACTCCACCTTGAGCAAGCAGAAGGGCGCATAGTTCATGCGGAGCTTATAGAGGCTGTTCTGGTAGACCTCGTTCTTGAAATAGGGGAACCACTTAAAGAGGACTTGGGTATTTTTGCCCTTCATGTCATAGTCCTCGTGGTTGCCATCGAACCAATCGGTGTAATGGAGGGGAACACCGCGCTTCATGGATTCCAGATCGTTTCGGCCGCCGCCCGAGGCACAGGAATCAATAAAGATGCCGTACTTCTCAATGATGGCATCCCACAAAGCCAGATAGCCCTGGACGTACAGGTTTTCGGTCATGCCCTTGCGGTCGCTTTCGTCGGCGGCTGCCCAAGCGGGGGCGGAATCGTTGTTAAAGTCCTGACGGTAGCCCGTGACACCCGCAGTATCGATGACCTTGCTGATCTTGGCAAAGATCCACTCACGGCACTCGGGATCGCCGAGATTGATGATGCGGCTCTGGAGCCAGCTTCCTTCTGCCACGGTAGACAGCAGCCACTCCTCCTTGAAGCCCTCCTGACCGGCGAGGAATGCCTCGGTGTCCAGTCTCATATTTTCGGGCTCGAACCAGAGGAGGAACATGGCGTCGTTCTTCGCGGCAAACTCACCGATGGATGCCATGCCGTCGGGGAATCGTGTATAGTCGATATCCATGGAGCCGGTCTGGGGCCAGGCGACGGACTCACCGGCAGCCCCCGTATACCAGCCCGCATCCATCCAAATGACGTCGGGAACAATGCCGTGGGCTTTGTAGGCGTTGAGCATGAGCAACTCCTTCTTGGTGGTCATACCCTGAGACATATTGGCTACGCCCGCATAGGTGGGGGTCAACTCGCCGTCGAGCTTGCGCATGACATCGTTAATGTAGTAACGGCGCCAAATATTGGCCTGCTCGTCGGCATCCACACCCTCATACTCCACAAAGCCCATGAGGGGAGTACGGAGGGTCTCACCGGGGGCAATGTAGGTAGCGACGTCACCTTGGCCTGCCTCCAGGGTGGTCACCTTGGCGGATTTCTTGTAGCTGTAATTCGCGTACCAGGTACCCGGCCAGCCGATTGCGATGAAGGTGCCGCCGTTGCCATAGGAAAGGTTGTAGTAGGGGAACACACCGTGGGAAGGGCGTCCCGAGGTAGAGCGATCGTTATAGCGGGAGCGGGAGGACAGATCATGCTCGTAGGGGGTGTAATTGACACCGCCCGCATCTCCCTTGATGCCGCTGATCACGGGATTGTCGCCCGCAAACTGAATGGAAAAGCAAAGGTCAGAGATGATCTCTGTATTCTCCTGACCGTCGTTTGTGATGTAGACCACGTACTCGTAGGCAGACTCCTGTGGGTAGACCGTAGCCACCAGCTTAAAGGCGGCGGGGATCTCGGGATGGCGCAGCACCAAAGTGGACTTTACGCCGCGATCCACGTTCTCATAATTCTCGGACTCCAGGACAAAGCCCTCAAAACCGTTGTACTCGGTCTTACCGTACTTAAAGCACAGGGGGAAGGCATCCAGGTTGCTCATCAAAGCGTCGTACTTGGGGACAGCGCGTTCAGGGTCGGGTCGGAAAAGCTCGATTTCGGGTTCTGTCTCAGCAGAGGTGATGGTTTCATCGGTCACGGTAGTATCCTCCGGGGTAGGTTCTTGGGTATCAGCGGGTGTATCCGAGGTTTCGGGGGGGGGATCGGTATCGGTGCAGGAAGCCAGACCGACAGCCAGACACAGGAGCAGAAGTCCTGCGGTCAAAATCAAAAGCAGATACTTACGCATGATTCAGTCCTCCTTTTTCTTCTTCAGCACGGCGGCGCAGGCAGTCAGAGCAATACCCACCGAAGCTGTACCAATGGCAGCTCCGCAGCCCTTCTTTTGGGGTTGGGTCTCGGACTCGGTGTCGGTTTCGGGGACGGTAGCCTCGGGCTCGGTGGTCTTTGCCTCGGTTTCAGGGATTGTTTGGGGCTCGGTTACAGAATCCGTCTCGGGCTCAGTGGGGGCATCGGTCTCAAGGGGAGGCTCGGTCACATCGGCCGGATCGACGTAGATCATATCGTCGGTGATGTTGCCGCTCTTGGAAATCACGGCGCCGCCCCAGGTGCCCCACGCGCCACCGATACCGGGCGCACCCGCAACGGCCAAGCGAAGGACGGAAACGCCGCTGATATCGCAGTCCATGGGGGCCATATCCTGCCCAAACTTCATGATGTCACTCTCCCAGAGCTTGACGCCGTCACCGAAGACCGCGAACTTGACCGAAGCCATGGTGATGTCGTGGGCGGTCAGGGTCTCGCAAACGCCGTAATAGGCGGCGAACTTCGTAAAGCCCAGGCCCTCAACATTGACGTCCACGTAGGAAGTAAAATCCGAAGAGGTGGCGTGGAAGCCCACGCCCTTCTCAAAGAACTTGCCGTCGTTGGAAAAGATGATCTCGTTGGCGGTATTGCAGTCACGGCCTACCACATTGCCGGGGTAGGTATTGTTGTCCATCCAGTACAGGTCACTGACATAAGCGTAGTCGCCGCCGACCAGCTCCTCAGGCTGGGTAAGAGTTGTCTTATCGGGATTCAAAACCGTTTCTCCTTCCTCGGTAGATTCCTCCTTGACCGCTTCCATGGTCAGGCAGGCATTGCCCCATACACCCGCGTCACAGGCATGGCCGTTTTCGTTCTTCTGCACCAGTTTGAGGGTACTCACGCCCTCTTCCGCACAGGATAAGAGGTAGGGCTCGTTGTTCCACTCCACCATAGGTGAAGAAGCCAGCAGTTTTCCGTCGCCGTAGACGTGGAAGGAGATGCTTCCCCATTCTACGAAATAGTTTGCTTCCTGAAGAACACCAACAAAGGCGGAGAAGTATTTCATCCCCAAAGAGGAGATGTCGAACTCCACGTAGGCATCACGGTCGGGCTGACAATGGAAGCCAATGCCCTTGTCGTATTTTTGGGTACCAATGGTGATGGGTTCTCCCGAATGGGCGGTATTCCACCCGAAATCGTCCAGGCTGTCGCGGGCAATGAACAGATCCTGTCGGTCGCCCAGGTAGACGGTATCCTCTGCGGCAGATGCGGGCAGGATAGCTAAGACAGCCGGGCTCATAGCCAGCAGGACGGCAAGGGTACAGATCAGGGCGCGTAGAACGGTGTTTTTCATGGCTTTTCCTCCTTTATCATCAGGCTGTATTCCAACAGCACTTTTTCCATTGTAGCGTTTTCCTTCAAAATATTTTTTGAGTGTAGCGGAAATCGGTCTAAAAAATACCAACAACAATTTGACAATAAGTCACGCTTGAAAAGATGAGCCGACATTTACTTTTTTCTTATATTTCAACGGCGTTTCTCCGAATTTCTTTTTGAAAAGGACGATAAAATGGGAGCAATCTGAAAATCCGGAGCGCATACACGCATCCGTTACCGAGTGGCCGTTTGCAAGCAGAACCGCCGCATTGGAAAGTCTGACTGATTCGAGATATTCCCGCGGGGAGGTATGAAGGTGTTGTCGAAACCACCGTGTCAGGGTGGCAGAGCTTACAAAGTGGGTGGCAAGGATGTCCCCCACGCTGCGGATCTCGGCAAAATTCCCGTGAATATCATCCAATATTCTTTGCAGCGGATCGGGAATATCAGACTGCGCGGCAGAATCGGGTGACGCTTCCCTTTCGAATATCGTCAGGATTCGGAGTAAATAAGATGCTTTTTTTAGCTCGGAGCCTTCATTTTCGCATACGTCCAACAGAGAGAAGGTAAGAGACAGCAATTCCTTTTTTGTTTTCTCGTCAAAGGAGAACAAAGGACAAAAGTCCTCTTTGCGCAAAAAAGAGAATATGGGAGAGGCAAAGTCTGCATCGATCCAGATGCATATATGCTCCTGCACGGCTGCTTTGTGAAAAATTCCCATATGTATATCACCAGGGCGTGATATGACCACATCTCCCTCGGGAACGGGATATAGGTTGTTATTGACAAGGAAGGATATGTCACTTGAAACGTTGAGAAAAATCTCAAGATAATTATGAATATGCAATGGATCGGCGTCGGGATCGTCAGCCTTGCTGTATTTATTATTATAAACGATAGAAAAACGCATACTTGATAAGGCACTGATTGCTTCATTCAGCTGCGGCAAATTTCTTGGCTCGTACATGTTTCCTCCCGATGAGCGAATTTTTATATAAAACGAATGAAAAATCATATAAATATAATAATTCAAATGTTATAATATCACATGATGAGTCTTTTGTCAAGTCCAAATTATATGCGAAGGAGAAAAACATGAAAAATAATTATGAAAATTTTCAAGCAACCGAGCAGTATCGCACGCTGTCTGCCGATCTGTCGAATATGCCGTTTTCATTTGTTTACGATGGTAGGAAATATCAAGGCTTTTCGCCCGAGCATTTTACGCTCATAAGCAAGGATACCATACGATCGGATGAGAAAGAAACGCAAACTTTTAGGTTTTTGTTTTTACATACCCTTGAGGTCACGTTGATCCTTACGCACTATTTCTCCCATGGCATCACCGAGTGGACGGTATGGCTTGAAAACACTTCGGACAAGAGCAGCGGCGTGATCCAAGAGTTGAAAGCGGAGTTATCTTTTGAAGGCAAAAATCCTGTTTTGAAGGGTATTTTGGGAGATCACATCAACCAATATCGCCCGTATAGCATCGATCTGCACCAGGCTCCGGCAGAGTTTTCGTCGGACTCGGGACGGGCGACGCACGTCAATTTTCCTTACTTCAATTTGGAATACGGTGACGGAGGCGCGATGCTCGCCATTGGTTGGGCGGGAACGTGGAAGGCCTCCTTTTCATCGGTCGGTGACATGACAACCTATACCGCATCCTCAGTCAACGGGTTGAAAACATATTTGAATCCCGGTGAAAAAATACGGACCGCGCTTTTTGTACTCGCTCCGTATATGGTGCGAGATGAGCATTTTGCCACAAATTTCTGGCGTGATTGGTTTATCCGATATAATGTGCCGAAGGCGGATGCGAGCGGCCGTTATCTTGAGCCTTTCTCCACCTGCTGTCTTTCCAATGATACGGGACTGCCAAATTCGGACGGAAGTATATCCGAGTGCCATACCACGTGGCGTCCTTCTTTGGAAAAAATGATTGCCGAAGACGCAAAGGTAGATTTCAGATGGTTTGACGCGGGATGGTATGTCTGCCCGGACGGTACAAGTGCCGAATCTTACGTGCCGGGACACGATTGGTGGGATACGGTCGGAACCTGGGAGCTGGATCCCCGCAAATGGCCCGATCAAACCTTTCTCGAGTCTACGGATTTTGCGCGGGAGCACGGCATGAAAACGCTGGTCTGGTTTGAACCTGAGCGCGTTACCGATCCCGAAAGTCTTGCCAAAAACTACGGCTACAACATAGACTGGGCAATTCGTGTAGATGGAGAAGCAACCATCTCCAACAATATCGGAGATCCTGCGTGTCGTAAGTGGACGACGGAGCGTATATGTAAGATGCTTCGCCAAAACAAGGTAGAGATGTATCGAGAGGATAATAACTGTAATCCGGCAACGCTGTGGCAGCATCTTGACAGCCTGGAGGGTGAAAACAGATACGGTATCACAGAATCCAAGTTTATCATCGGTCATTATCAAATGTGGGACGACATTATTGCTTGTACGCTTTCTTACGGAGGCTGTGGATTTGTTGATTCCTGCGCGTCGGGCGGCGGAAGAAACGATCTTGAATCCATGCGCCGAGGCGTTCCGCTTCTTCGAAGCGACAGTGACAGGACGAGCACCGCACTTCGGCTTTCCATGACCACCTCTTTTAACAAATGGATTCCGTTCTGCGGAGCGAACACCAAAGAAAAGCTGTCACAGCTTGCGCCCACGGGCATCAGCGATCCTTACGTTTGGCGCGCGTCCTATCTTCCTGCGTTGAACGTGGATTCGCAGTTCGTATATGACGCAGAGCAAAATTTCGATATGCTCCGATTTGGACTCCGGGAATGGAAACGGGTAGCCCCGTATCTGCTCAAAGAGTTTTATACCCTGACGCCATGGCACGGGGAGCAGGATACCGCCGATTTCACCGCCTTCTGCTACTATGATCCCGACCGAGAAGATGGTGTCATATTGGCGTTCCGTCAGGAAAATTGCGCAGGGGATCTGCTTGAAGTATCCCTGCCGTTTGCAAGTGGAGCCGACAGATATACCGTTACCGACGAGGACAGCCGTGAGGAAAGCGTAACCGACAGAGTCGTAACGCTTCGATTTGAAGCACCTCGTACTGCCAAGCTTTTATGGTTGAAGAAGATATGAGCATACCGACGAAACTGATCTTATCTCTGGCTGCGGCTCTCGGCGGAGGTATTACGAAAAAGTACTACACCGATCAAGAATCCACGAAGCTTTCGGGAGGTTTTTGGTTCAACGCTGTCAGTTGTTTGACCGCAGCCGTAGTTCTGCTGTGTTGGGGAGGTTTTGGTTCTGCATCTGCATTTACAGTCCTACTCGGCGTTGTGTTTGGTGCCATTACAGCTCTTCAAGGAATCACGAATATTGCCGCTTTGCAAGTCGGACCGATGTCCTACACCTCGGTTATCATCTCTTTTTCCACACTGATATCCGCTCTGTCAGGCGTATTGTTTTTTGACGAGAGCTTAGGATGGGCGCAGATCGTGGGAATTGTACTGATGCTGGTGAGCTTTATTCTTGCCGCCAAAAGTGACAGCGGTGAAAAAAAGGCAAATGTAAAATGGCTGTTTCTGTGTCTTATAGCCTTTGTCGCAACGGGCGGTATTGGCGTTATGCAGAAGGTGCACCAAAGCTCTGTATACCGCAATGAGCTAAACGCATTTTTGATCATCGCTTTTGTCTCATCGGCGGTCTTTTGCGCAATTTTCGCTCTGTTGCTGAAACGGCGCGAAGGTCTATCTACAAACGAGAAAGAAAAGCGAAACAAGAGCAGAATGCTGATTTGGCTTTTGATTGGAATTATGGTAACAAACGGTGCTTGCGTAGCTGTAAACAACAAATTTAATCTCTATCTTTCGGGGGTCATGGATAGCGCCATCTTTTTCCCGATTGTCAATGGCGGAGGTCTTGTGCTTACCACCTTGGCGGCCGTACTGCTGTTCAAGGAACGGCTTTCCGTAAAGCAATGGATTGGTGTGGCCTTCGGTATTATTTCGGTTGTATTTTTGTGCAATCCGTTTGCATAAAAGCGGCTGATAATCAGCCGTTGAATCGTACATTTCAACATGGGAAACCCGTTTTTCGAGGTTCCCTGAAAGGAGTAAAAGCATGAAAAAAAATCTATTTCTCCGAGTCATTGCTCTTTTGCTGATGATCTCCACCCTCGCGGGCTGTTTCGCAGCCTGTCAAGGGAGCGGCGACCCCGCCGATACCGACCCGTCCACTCCCCCCGGTGATACCCCCACCCAGGGCGGC
>JAZOOM010000030.1:0-2480 GCA_045655025.1 Eubacteriales bacterium
TGCCAAGGCTCTCATCTACGACGAGCGCTACGCCACCGCCGCCACGACCGCCCGTCTGGATCATCACATCTTCTGCGAGACCATTTGCGGCCTGGAGATCACCGACACCTCCTTTGAGAGCTGCTGCGGCCTAGTCACCGCCATGGCCAAGGAGTGCGGCCTGACCGTCTCCCCCGCCGCCGCCAAGCTCCTCTACACGGGCATGATCACGGATTCAGGACGTTCCCGCTACGACTCCACCGACGCCCAGACCCACCGCATGGCCTCCTTCCTCATGGAGCGTAACTTTGACACCTCCGACATTTTCCGCAACCTCTACTCCGACGATCTCGCCTTCATTCAGCTCCGCGCCAAATTCGTGCTGAAGATCCAAACCACCCCTTACCGCGTGGCATACATCTACACCGACCGCGCCGAGACCGACGCGCTTCTGGCCGACGGCGTGAGCAGCTTCACCGTCTCCCGGGGTATGGTCAACACCATGGGCGAGATCCGCGGCGTTGATTCCTGGGTCAACTTCACCGAGACCGAGAGCGGCGTGCTCTGCGAGATCCGCTCCAGCAAATACAACATCAACCCCATCGCCGTGAAGTACGGCGGCGGCGGCCATCAGAAGGCCAGCGGCTGTACCTTGAAGGATCGAGCCGAGGCGATGACACTTTTGGAGGATCTCAATTCCCTTTCGGAGGTAGACGACCATGAATGAGCAGATGAAGGTAATTCTGGACAAGATCAAAGAATACGACCGCATTGTGATCTTCCGTCACAAGCGCCCCGACGGCGATGCCGTGGGCTCTACCCTGGGTCTGCGGGGCATCCTGCGCCTGTCCTTCCCGAGCAAGGAGATCGTTGTCAACAACAGCGACTACTCGGACTACGTAGGCTTCCTCGGTGACGAGGACGCTCCCTGCTCCGATGAATTCTACGCCGAGGCGCTGGGTATCGTCATCGACACCGCCACTGAGGACAGAGTTTCCAATCCCCGCTACAATCTCTGCAAGGAGCTCTGCAAGATCGACCACCACATTCCCAAGGAGACCTACGGGAACTACCAGTGGGTAGAGGAGCATCGTTCCTCGGCCTGTGAGATGATCGCCGCCTTTTACGCCGCCTTCAAGGACGAACTGAAGATCGACGTGGAGTCCGCCACCTTGATCTATGCGGGTATGGTCACGGATTCGGGTCGTTTCCGTTTCCGCAGCGTATCGGGAGACACCCTGCGTCTGGCGGGAATGCTGTTGGACGAGGGTGTGGACACGGATCACCTCTACGCCAACCTGTATATCAAGGACTTCAACTCCCTTAAGCTCCAGGCCTACGTCTACGACCGCATGAAGCTGAGCGAGAACGGTGTGGCGTATATTTATATCACCAAAGCCATCCGCAAACGCTACAAGCTGACCTTTGAGCAGGCCTGCGCCTGCGTTGGCTACATGGACTCCATCCGCGGCAGTCTTATGTGGATCGCCTTCATTGAGGCTGACGATGGATCCATCCGCGTCCGTCTGCGCTCCCGCTTCGTCACCATCAACGAGGTGGCGGAAAAGTACAATGGCGGCGGTCACGATTGCGCCAGCGGCGCCACCGTCCACAGCCGTAAAGAAATGAAGGCATTGATCTCCGATGCCGACGCACGTCTGGCCGACTACAAGGCCAACAACGAGGGCTGGCTATGAGAATACTGATCGTAAACGACGACGGCATGAACGCCGCGATCCTTCCCGATTTCATCCGCTGGGCAAGGAAGCTGGGGGAGGTCACCTGCGTTGTCCCCAAGCACGAGCAGAGCGGCAAGAGCCAAGCCATTGATTTTCTTCATCCCGTGGAGATCCGAGAGGTGGCCTTGGCGGAGGATATCACCGTGTGGGCCATGGACTCCACCCCCGCCGACTGCGTGCGCTTCGGCACCTCGGGGCTGCATCAGACCTACGACCTGATCCTGTCGGGCATCAACCGCGGGTACAATCTGGGTGACGACATCGCCTACTCGGGTACGGTAGGTGCCATCAACGAGGGCGGACGGCTGGGCATTACGGCCATTGCCCTGTCCTGCGACGTAGGGGCTATGGAGGAAGCCATAGCCATGCTGGATCGCTGGTGGGCTTTCATGAACGAAAAGGGACTTCTGGATGAGGGAGCGCTATACAACGTCAACTTCCCCCACACGGACACCCCCAAGGGCATCCGTGTGACCCGTCAGGGCGGCCCCTTCTACTCGGATGCCTTCGAGCATCGCGGGAAGGATATGTACATGCAGGTGGGCGCGCCCATTGAGTACGACCGCTGTGACCTGACTATTGATATTGATGCCACCCGCGCGGGATACGTTTCGGTATCTCCCATGACATGGCAGAAAACGAATTGGAAGGTGTATGAGGCCATCAAGGATTTGGCCGAGTAAGTGACATAGAAAAACGCACTGTATGGGAGTACAGTGCGTTTTTTGGTGGGCAAATTGCTGTTTAACGGGGGCGGCAGGG
>JAZOOM010000031.1:0-14570 GCA_045655025.1 Eubacteriales bacterium
CGAAGAACCCACGGAGCCTCGGGAACCCACTAGATAACCTTGGGATTCCGAGTAGGCCACCAGCTTCTGGGCAATCATGTAGAGCACCGCAAAGCCGTTCTTGATGATGGAAGGAAGCTCGCGCTCCAATCGGTCGCGGACGATCTCGGGAAGAGGATCGCCGTAACGGGATTTGGCCGTCTCATAGCAGATCCGCTCCAGATCCTCGTTCGCGCCCGCCATTTCAGGGTTAAATGTCCCCTTGGGGAAGGGACGGATATCGGGCTCGATCATGTCGGCAATCATGTTGGTGTTGGTCACCACCACCTCATAGGCCTTTTCCTCGCCCAGATAGGAGAATTCCTCCAGCATTTCCTCGGTAGTGCGGAGGTAAAGTCCGCTGTCCTTGTCGAAGTCTTTGAACTTCATGCCCGCCTGCAATATCTTGCGGTACACGTCGTCCTCGGGATTCAGGAAGTGGGCATCACAGGTGGCCACTACAGGTTTGCCGTACTGCTCGCCCAGGGCTACCACCTTGCGGTTGAGGTCACGAAGCTCCTCCTCGTCCTTGAATTTTCCTTCCTCAATGAGGAAGCGGTTGTTGCAGACGGGTTGGATCTCCAGGTAGTCGTAGAACTTGACAATCTCGGCAATATCCGCATCGGGACGGTTGTCGATGATGGCGCGCATCAATTCACCCGCCTCGCAGGCAGAGCCGATGATCAAGCCCTCACGGTGCTTTTCCAATTCGGTCTTGGGAATGCGAGGATTGCGGCGGTAGTATTTTAAGTAACTGTAGGAAACTAACTTGTAGAGGTTCTTCAGTCCCGTAGCATTCTTGACCAAAAGAACCTGATGGTAGGGGCGGAGCTTCAAGGGATCGGTCTTTTCCGCCATTTCAGATACCAGCTTATCGTAAGTACGCACGTCCTGCTCGTCCAGATCACGGAGCATGCAGAAGTAGATAGCGGCCAGCATGGCGGCATCGTCGCAGGCACGGTGGTGATTGAAATCACCCAGCTCGTAGTGCCCCGCTACCGTGTCCAACTTGTGGTTCTTCAGATCGGGGAGCAGGAAACGGGCAAGAGCCAACGTATCCAAATAAGGATTCTTAAATTCCATGCCTTGGCGAACTGCGGCGGCACGAATAAAGCCCGTATCGAAATCGGCGTTGTGGGCGATGAGAAGAACTTCCCCGCCGTCCTCACGCTTGCCGAGGAATTCGAAGAAAGCCTTCAGCGCGTCATGCTCCGAGGGCGCGTCCTTCACCATATCGTCGGTGATCCCCGTGAGCTTGACGATCTCCTCGGGAATGGGCATTTCGGGGTTGACGAAGGTATTGAATGTGTCCAGAACTTGTCCGTCCTTGATCTTCACGGCACCGATCTCGGTAATGCGGCAGTTCTGCACCGAAAGACCCGTGGTCTCAATATCGAATACAACCGCTTCCCCGTTCATGTGGCCGGGGCAGTCGCCGTAGAGGGCGGATGCGGTGTTGTTGACGAAGTAGGCCTCCATGCCCCAGATGACCTTCTGGCCAATCTTCTCGGCGGTGAGCATGGCATCCTGATATGCCTGCACGTTGCCGTGGTCAGTGATGGCGATGGCGGAATGCCCCCATTTGTTGGCCTGCTTGACCAGATCCGAGGGGGGGATCACGGCGTCCATGGAGGACATTTGCGTATGTACGTGAAGCTCCACACGCTTCACCTCGGCATTATCCTTTCGGGCTGTGCGGCTGATCTTGGCGATGGCGTTGTGGTGGAAGAGAAGGTCGGGGCCCTCAGTCTTATCGCGGCGCGTCTCTCGTTTGGTATATCCGCGCATGGCCACCACGGCACCGTTGGAAACAACCTTAGAGATAGCATCCGCATCCTCGGGAAGCACACCGACGCAACGCACCTCCAGAGACGCGGAATTATCGGTAATGTCGAAGGTAATATTGAATTTATCACCCTGTCTGGTAGGCTCCTTGGTAAAGCCGAATACTTCACCCAGAACTACGATGTTACGCATGGGCTTGTCAATAGCGGACAGGGGAGTGGGGATAATATCGAATTCTCCTCCTACGGCAAAGTCGGGGGAAGAAATATCAAAATCCATAAAGCCGATACGAACGCGGCCATTCTGAACCACAGGCGTGTGAACAGCTTGACTTCCCTCTCCGAATAAGGACTGAACGCGGGGGAGGATCACGGGCTGCTCCTGGGGCTTGGCAGGCTGATTGCCTTGGGCCTCGGCGGCCTTGCGTTCAGCTATGGACATGCTGTAGGCTCTGTCTGCCTCCGCGATCTGACGGTCCATGGCGGCCAGTCGGTCGGCCTGATTTTCGGTCATCATATCCTCATTGAAATCCTCGGAGATCTCAATGTTGACGTGTATGTCCAAACCGAATTCGCTGCGCAGAATACGTCCCATGATATCGGGGGTGTGGGCATCGCGAATGAGCTGGATGCCCGCATCGGAAAAGGGAATGCGGATGATAAGGGTATTCTCTGTCAGCTCATAGCGGTATTGGCGGAAAAATCCCTTGGCCACAATGCCCACACGTTCAGTCTCCTTCAGGAGCTCGGGGATGTAGTTCCCTGTAAACAGTTCAGCGGGATAGTGGGGGAGGAATTTCATGAAATTCAGTTCATAGGCGGCGGCAACGGCCTCCTCAATGCGATACAGCTCCTCTTTCTCCACAAGGGAGGGGAGGTCAATTTCCATTTGGAGAGCACGGTTCTCCTTGTCGGCGCGGATGATGGGATTGGTTGCCTTCTCCAGAATGGAGCGGGCGGTTGAGTCGGGGGTGTATTTGTACAGAATTTCAAGTACGGTCTTCATAATCAATTTTACTCTCTTTCTTTTTTGCGGGGGGTGTCATCCCGCGGGTATTTTTTGAAAATCAGTTATGGAAAATCCAAATATGAGGAAGGGGATCAGATACCAAGCACTTTTAAAATGATCGTGGCCAGGAACATACAGAATACCACCCCTGCGCAAACGGTCATGAAAACAGCAACCTTTCTTTGCTTATGCCAAAACGTGTAGGCCAACAGCAAAATGAGAATGCACTGCAAGGGAGAGGACAGATAGTACATGTTCTCTATAATGTTAAAAAGGAACAGGACGAACAGGATGACTTGCAGCAAGGCTACAGCTATTGCGGCGACCGCCGCAATCTGCTCTTTCTTTTGACGATCCATACTCATAGTAAACCTCCCTTTTTCTGCTTCATATCCTTCAAACGGGAAATGAGCGTGGGGATCACGGACTCCTCCGTAATCTTTCCGATGATCTCCCCCTTGGCAAAGAGAAGTGCTTCCCCCTTGCCTCCGGCGATACCGATATCGGCTTCACGAGCCTCACCGGGGCCGTTGACAATACAGCCCATAAGGGCGACCTTCACGGGGAGGTCATCCAGCCCCTCGGCCTTGACAGCGGCCTCAAAGCGGGTATGTAGGTCGATGAGATCGATCTTGGTGCGCCCGCAGGTGGGACAGGAAACGATTTGGAGACCGCATTGTCCCTCCACGCCCAGCGCGTTCAGAATTTTACGGGCGGCGGCGACCTCACTCACAGGATCGGCGGTGAGGGACACGCGGAAGGTGTCACCGATACCGTCACACAGAAGCGAGCCGATGCCCACGGCAGACTTGACCAAGCCCATTTCAGCCCCACCTGCCTCGGTCACGCCGAGATGGAGGGGGTAAGGACAGGCCTGCGCCAGCAGACGGTTGGCCGAGATCATATTGGGCACAGTGGAGGCCTTGATGGAAATGACAATGTTCTCATAGTCATACTTTTCCAGCAGGGCGGCATGGTAGAGACCGCTCTCACAAAGTGCCTCGGGGGTAGGAGCGCCGTACTTGGCCAAAATATGCTTTTCCAATGAACCGCTGTTAACACCGATGCGGATGGGGATGTTCCCTGCCTTGCAGGCATCCACAACCGCCTTCACCTTTTCATCGTCCCCGATGTTGCCGGGGTTGATGCGGATTTTATCCACGCCGTACTCGGCGCACGTCAGAGCCACCTTGTAATCGAAGTGGATATCCGCCACGATGGGGGTGGTGATTCCCTCTTCCTTGATGGCGAGAATGGTCTTGGCCGCCTCCGCGTCGGGAACGGTAATGCGGACAATATCACATCCTGCAGATGCCAAGGCCTTGATCTGAGCGATGGTGGCCTCAGCATCGTGGGTGTCGGTATTGGTCATAGACTGGATAGCAATAGGATTTTTGCCGCCAATGGCAACCTTTCCGATTCGAATTTCGGGGGTAGGACGGCGAATGGCGTTGTAATTCATGGTATACCTCGATGGGCTGAGTGATTAGAAGATGGCGAACAGATCCTTGAAGGCAATCACAGCCGTGAGCATGAGCAGGATCGTCATGCCAACGCCATGTATGGTTGCCTCCACCTTGGGGTTAATGGGCTTGCCGAACCGAATAATCTCGATAATGCGGAAGAACACGCGGCCTCCGTCCAGAGCAGGAATGGGAAGCATGTTCATAACGCCCAAATTCATAGCGATCAGAGCGAACAGGTACAGGATGTTCCACCCCGCCATGGGTTGAGAGGCCACGTCAGCCACCGCCGAGGATACGCCGATGGGGCCGGACATGGACGCCAGCGTAAACCGTCCCGTTGCGATGCCATAGATCGAATCAAAGACCATTTTAATGGAGGACGTGGAGCGATACAGCGTGGTTTTCAAAATATTGGGCAGATTCGTTTCATCTGCCAGAACGTAGAAATCCATGTCGCCCAGTTCAATTCCGTCCTCAATACCCGAGGGGAAAGAAACGTCTTGAAGCAACACTTGCTGTCCATCACGCTCCACAAGCAGATCCACAGGCTTATACCCGTTGAACATGATCTCGTAGGACAGATCATACCCCGTGTGGACGCGAATTCCGTCCACCTTGAGGATCTTGTCCCCGACCTCAAGCCCCGTAACGTAGCTGGAAGCCCCGGCGGCAAATTCCGCCACGGTGGTGGAGGGGAGCTTGTAGCCGGCCATAGACATACCGCTTACCAGAACGAGCATGGCCAAGGCACCTGTCAGAATATTCATACCGGCTCCCGCCACCAGAATAAGGATGCGTTGCCAGACGTTTTTCTTGTTGAAGGCGTTGGGATCGTCCTCCTCGCCTTCCTTCGTCTCATCCTCACCCGCCATGGATACATATCCACCAATGGGCAGAAGACGGAGAGAATACTGGATGCCCGTTTTCTTGGACGTAAAGCCGGCAAGGCGTTTGCCCATACCGAGGGAGAACTCGTAAATGGTGACGTTGCAGGCGCGGGCGGTGAGATAATGTCCCAGTTCATGGACAAAAATGAGAACGCCCATGAGAAGGAGAGTCAGAGCTAAATAGAAAAGGGTGCTGAGAATAGCCATATTGAAAGGAATAACCTCCGTTGGTTACTTGGGTAGGTAGAATTACGTGTGAAGTAAGCGTTCCGCGACCTCACGAGCGATCCGATCGGCCTCCATAAGCTGATCGTAAGTATGCCAATCAGCGGTGTAAGAAAGCTCCTCAACGACTCTTGTGACCAGCTCGGAAATCTGACAGAAACGAATGGAGTCCGCCAGGAACGCGGCCACGATCACCTCGTTGGCGGCATTCAGAACGCAGGGAAGAGCACCTCCCTTGGAAATGGCGGTACGCGCCAAAGCGAGCAGGGGGAACACCTCGATGTCAGGTCTGCCGAAGGTGAGCTTGCCGAGGGCAAAGAGATCAGCTTGCTTCAGAGTTCCTTCCGCAGGCAGACGGCGGGGATGAGTCAAAACGTATTGCACGCAGTGACGCATATCCGGCACCGACATCTGGGCGATGATGCTATGGTCAATATATTCCACCATGGAATGGATCATGCTCTCACGGTGCACGATAACCTCCACCTTTTCGGGGGCAACCCCGAAGAGATGCACCGCCTCGATGTCCTCAAAGCCCTTGTTCATGAGGGTAGCGGAATCCACGGTGATCTTTGCCCCCATTTTCCACGTAGGATGATTGAGGGTCATAGCCTTAGTCACGCCCTGCAGCTGCTCCTTGGTGTAGCCGTAGAAGGGGCCACCCGAGGCAGTGAGGAGGATGCGATTGATCTCGTCATGGTGTCCAGCGCGGAGACATTGGAAGATGGCGCAATGCTCGGAGTCCACGGGGAGAATGGTGGTTCCCTTTTCACGGGCAAGAGACATGACCAGCTCACCGCCCACCACAAGAGATTCTTTGTTCGCCAGAGCCAATTTATGCCCCGCCTTCAAGGTTTCCAGGGTAGGAAGCAATCCCGCCTCGCCCAAAATGGAGTTTTCCGCGGTGATGCCCAAAGGATTTTCGGTTTTCACGGTATGCAGCATTTCGGTAATGCCCTCAAAGCCGCAAAGCACGCGGGTATCCGTATCCGCCACACGGACACGGAGATCAGCGGCGGCGGCCTCATCAGTGAGCACCGCGAAATCGGGATGGAACTCACGGATCTGCGCCTCCACTGTGGCCACGCTTCTGTGGGCGGTGATAGCGCGGAGAGGGATGTTATGGGCACGGGCTACGTCCACGGCCTGCTCACCCACCGAGCCCGTGGAGCCCAGCACGATCAGATCGGGATACAGGGGATTGAAATTCATATACATTCTCCGTTACAGGCCAAAAACGGACAGGGTCGTGAAGCAGACCAGAAGCATGATGGATACCGCCAGCACAGAATCAAAGCGATCCATCACACCTCCGTGACCGGGGAACACCTTGCCGAAATCTTTGATGCCATATTTGCGTTTGAGTAGGGACAGGGACAGGTCACCGATCTGGGATACGATGGAGACCAGCACGCCGATCACCGCCATCATCACGAGGGACAGCTTGCTTGCCCCCTCGGCAACCCACAGGGTATTATAGAGAAGGCCGAAGCCCACAAAGGACAGGGCGCAGAACACGACTCCTCCGATGGCTCCCTCCACCGTCTTCTTGGGGGAAACGTCGGGGATAAGCTTGTGCTTGCCCAAAAGCACACCCGTGAAGTAGGCGAAGATATCCGTGATCCATGCGCCGATGAAGGCCAGCAGGTAGAAATACTGACCGCCCGCGATCATGTCGTGCATGTAGATCAAGGTCATAAAGCCCACGAAGGAGTAGACCCACAGGACGTATCCCGAGGACGCGTCGCGAATATCCACCTTGCCGTGGGAGAAAACCGCCACAGCCAGTGTGGTCAGCAGAGGCACGCACACGAATAGCGGCATGAGCGAAAGCCCGTTCTCTGCCATATAGCGCAGAACAAAGGGACATGCTCCGGACATAAGGTATAAGGGCAAAGACAGACAGATATTCTTATGTAAACCCACACAGTGCAGAATCTCGTAAGCGGCGATCAATGCAAAAACCGCTACGCCAATGGGGAGAACTACAGTATCCGCAAAGAACAGAACGGGAACGAAAACAAAGCAGAAGGCGACAACGCCGGTCAGAATGCGTTTCAGCATGGTATGTACCTGTCTTTCTGATGAATTGATTCACAAGGGAATCAGAGTCCGCCGTAGCGGCGCTTGCGGGAATAGAAATCCCGTATGATCTCATCCACGTCGTCGGGCGTAAGATCCGGCCAGAGCTTATCGGTGAAGTACAGCTCGGAGTAGGCCGCCTGCCACAGCATAAAATTAGATATACGAAGGTCTCCGCCCGTGCGGACGATCATATCGGGATCACCCGATTCCACTGTATAAACAGCGCGGGAAATATCCGCCTCGGTGACGGAGGTCTTCCCTTCCGCCATCAGGGTATTGAAGGCGTTCACGATCTCGGCGCGGCCGCCGTAGTTGAGGGCTATGTTCAGAATCTGGTCGTATTCCTGATTCAAGGTTTCCACGTAAGTAATTTTTTCACGGAGGGCGGGGGTCAGCACCGACAGGTCTCCGATGAATTTGAAGCGGTTCCGATACTGCTTATAGTCCCGCTTCAGCTCCTCAAGGTAGTTATCGAGGATACCCATGATGGCGTCCACCTCGACCTTGGGGCGTTTCCAGTTCTCGGTGGAGAAGGCGTAGACCGTGACGGCCTTGAAGCCCACGTCACAGCAGTAGATACAGATCTTTTTGAAGGTGGAGGAGCCCACCTTATGGCCGTACTCGCGGGGCATGCCCCGCTTTTTCGCCCAGCGGCCGTTGCCGTCCATGATGAAGGCGATGTGCTTGAAATGCTCGTCGAGCTTGGGGGTGTCGGGGGTAGCGGACTTTACGTCCTTGGAGAAAAGAGGCATGATGCAATCCTTTCCGGGTGTGAAATGACAGAGAGGACGGGCCATATCGCCCGCCCTCTGCGTGTTTGTTTGGTTTTTCGGGAGAAATGGCAAATCAGATCGCCATGAGCTCCTTCTCCTTGGCTGCGGTCAGCGCGTCCACCTTCTTGACGTACTTATCGGTCACGTCCTGAATGGCCTTCTCAGCGTCCTTGACCTCATCCTCGGTCATGGTGCCATCCTTCTTGGCCTTCTTGGTCTCGTCGATGGCATCGCGGCGGATGTTGCGGAGAGCTACCTTGGCATCCTCGCCCATGCCCTTGACCTGCTTGGCCAGAGCCTTACGGCGCTCCTCGGTGAGCTGGGGGAATACCAGACGGAGAACGGTACCGTCGTTCTGGGGGTTGATGCCCACGTCGGAAATCTGGATAGCCTTCTCCATAGCCTTCAGGGTGGACTTATCGAAGGGGGTGATGACCAGGGTGCGGGCATCAGACAGGGAGATGGCGGCCATGTCCTTGATGGGGGTGGCGCAGCCGTAGTAGTCGAAGGTGACGCGGTTCAGCACAGCGGCGTTAGCCTGGCTGGCGCGAACGTCGGCGAGGTTGTTCTCATAGGCGGTGATGGCCTTGTCCATCTTGCCCTCAAGATTCTTGGTATTGTACTTCATGGTGGTGGTTCCTTTCTATGTTCCTGTTTTGATTTTCATGCCGGCGGATCACTTAAAACTATTGTAATCCTGTTTTAAAGGTTTTTGGAAGTCTTGAAACCTTTTTGCAAAAAGGTTTCAAGCTGGGCATGGGGCAGAGCCCCATCAGTTGTGCATCCGCGTGCCCACGGGCTCACCCATGACGGCGCGGTAGATGTTCTCGGGGTCTGCAAGGCCGAAGCCGTAGGACTCGATGTTGTTGTCCTTGCAGAAGATGACGGCGGACATATCGAAGGCACGGAGGTTCTTCTCCAGGATCTCGGCGTAGGTCGCGTCGTAGATGGGGGTGGCGGTGGGATCCTTGCGGGGATCGGCGGTGTAGAGGTAATCAATGTTCTTGGCCATCAGAATAGCATCGGCATTGATCTCGGCGGCGCGGAGAGCGGCGCCCGTATCGGTGGAGAAGTAGGGAGAGCCCGTACCACCGGCGAAAATGCAGATCTTGCCTTCCTTCAGAAGTCGGTCAGCGTGTCTTGCGGTGTAGTGGTCGGCGTAGGTATCCATCTCCACGGCGGACATGACCACGGTATCCATGCCGTTGCGGATGAAGGCATCCGACAGGGCAATGGCGTTCATGGTGGTGGCCAGCATACCCATGTGATCCGCGCGGGTTCTCTGCATCTTGACAGAGCCCGTCGCGCCGCGCCAGATATTGCCCGCGCCCACGACGATACCGATCTCAACGCCTGCGTCCAGACACTTTTTCAGTACGGCGGCCACTTGGTCGATAAAGGTGAAATCAAGGATGGAGTCCTTCTGCCCGTTGGCCAAGGCCTCACCCGAAAGCTTGAGGAGAATTCTGTGATATTTCGGCTGGAGATTCATGGGAGATCACCTCATTTTATAGATTCATACTATTATACTATAAATCTTAAAGAATGTATACAGTTTTTTTGTGAACATTCCGCATTTTCGCGATTTTTTTGCAAAAACGCGGTTCACTCCTTGACTGTGAAGGTGACGTCGAAGGCGAAGTCGCCCAGCTTGAGGGTCACCTTGCCCATTCCCTGCCGACCCGTGGGCAGGACGTTACCGTCGGCGCGGATCTCGAACAGCTCGGAGTTGTGGTTCACGTAGGTCACGCCGTCATCGCCGCAGACCTCAAACCAGGTGCCGTCGGCGTAGACCGCCAGACCGCGGAGCTGCTTCATTTCTCGCTTTTCAAGGGAGGCGGCGTACTCCGTGATGAGGGGGGTGAAGGATGTGACAGTCTTTTCGGGGTGGGGCTTCCAATCGGGATCGACATGGGGGCGGGCGTTATCCACGTAGGCGAGGAATTCGCAGAAAAGACCCTTGTACTCGGCGCGGACGTAGGTGTAGCCCTCGGAGATGCCCGTGGCCTTGCCGTTCTCGATGGAGAGGATGGCGGGATCGTAGTCGAAGTAGGTGACCTCGCCTTCCACAGGACGCATGGAATATGTAACATTGCCCGTCATCAAGGGGATCTCCAGGGTCTCCCCCACGGCGAGGCGGCGGAAGTGGGGCTTGTGCAGGTAGAGCATGGAGGGGCTGAACGCGGCGGGATCGTCGATCTTCTCAATCTCGTGGTGGAGGTTCTGAAGCTCGCTCTCATCGTAGAAGTCCTCCTCCATGGCCTCGAAGGAGTAATCGTGGATGCGGGTGCCCCAGCAGCCCCACTGGTTGCCGTATGCGTAGGCCAGGAGCATGGTATCCCCCGACTTGATGTGGTGCTGAGCATCGCCCGAAATACCGCAGTTGTGGCACATCCAGCCGGTGTTGATCTTGATGCTGTTGACGCGGGTGAAGCGCAGGCCGTCATCCGACTCGTAGACCGCCAGCACGCTGTTCTCGGTGAAGCGGCGGTCGGTGGAGAGGGCGATGAATTTATTCAGGTCCTCGCAGTACACTACGTCGTAGGAATCGTTGCCGCTGCCTGTTCTCTTGGAGGCCATGCCGTGGTAGGTGATATGGCCGGGCCAATTCTCGTCGGTGATATCCGCGGTGGCCACGCGGGTCTCCCCGATGGGCTTACCGTCTCTGTCCTTGGACGTCCACGTGTAGTAGATGTAGATGGTTTTATCCTTGATAACAAAGGAGAATTCACCTGCGCCCCAGTTGTGCCAGTCCTCATCGTAGTAGATGACGGGGGCGGGCTTACCCATCCAGCTCAGGGTGCCGTCGGCTGTCTCGCGGGTCTCGCCCCAGCCTGCTCCGTTCCAGCGCTCAAAGGGGCCCTCGGGGGACTTGGAGCGGCCGATGAAGCCGTTATTGCACACGCCGCCGCCGTTGGCGAAGACGGTGGAGGTATAGCCGATGTAGTAGTATTCACCGTACTTGATGACGGCGGGATCGCAGACTGAGAACCAGTCCATGGAGTCGGGGACGGGGTACATGACCACCTTTTCGTCCGTCCAGGTCTTTCCGCCGTCGGTGGACTTGCGGTAGGTGAACCAGTCTGCCTCGTAGCAGTCGCCGGGGGAGGCGAACCATGCATGGCAGACCCCGTCCTCCACCATGATGGTGGGGCCGTAGCGGTAGCCCCAGGACTGGGACTTTCTGGGCATGTAGATGTCGCGGCCGGAGTCGGGGAGAACTAATTTGAAGTGCTTGGTCATGGTATGTACCTGCCTTTCTTGAATGCAAAATCTCCGAGCAAGCTCGGTCAAATGCAAAATTGATTTTAGGATTCCTTTTCAGTCTGTGGGAATAGCTTCGCAGATCTTTGTATGGGGATAATAACGGATGGTGTATTTCTTTCCGATCTCTACGTTTGTGGCGTGCAGGATCACGTATTCGTCCTTTTCGGGTATGTAGAATTTTGGTTGTGAATAATGGATTTCGGGGTCACCTTCGTCACTGTATGCATGGGTAAAGCATACGACCTCGGCGGTTTCCTCCAAGCATTCTCCCGAGGTAGCCATTTCATAGTCCTGCATGGCAGGAATGAACATATAGGTACTGAGAGCAGCAAGAAACAAAAATGCCACGCAAAAGCCGATAAACGAGGACTTGCTCAACTTCTTTTTCACAAAGAGACAAGTACCCGGCACAGTAAAAATAACAACGGAAGTCAATCCTGTTACAGAAAGCGCGAAATGTAACCAGTATTCAGTCAACATAAGGATCGTCTCCTATACGGATCATTCGTCTTTCCAAACGAAATGGTAGTTAATGGATTCACCGCCGTCCACAAGAATGCTCTGCCCCGTACAGAAGGTGTTGACCACGGTGAGGAAATACGCCCAATCCGCCATTTCCTCGGGAGTCGCCCACTTCTTCAGAGGGGTCTCCTCCATGATCTGCGCCCAGAGGTCGGGGTCGTTCATGACGCATTCGTTGAGGGGGGTGAGAACTCCGCCGGGGTCGAGGCTGTTGCAGGTGGCGCCAAAGGGGGCTACCCGCATGGCCACGTTCTTGGTGTAGGCCAGCACGCCGCCCTTGGAGGCGCAGTACAGGGGGAATTCCGCTCCCGTGTGGGCGCTGGCCGAGCCGATGTGGAGGATGGACCTGATGGCGGGTTGGATGCCGTAGGTCTCGGTCATGTGGATGAGGGCCTTGAGGTTGATGTCAATATCGTCCTCGTTCTGGGTGCCCGCGTTGTTGACGAGGATCTCTACGCCGTCGAGGACGGGGAGGTGTTCGTAGTCGCGGATATCGCAGGTATGGTGGGTGTAGGCGGGATGGTGAATGCTTCCCTCCTGCCGATCAATGCCGTGGACGGTGTGGCCTTCGTCCAGGAATTTCACCGCAATGGCGCGGCCAATGCCCTGCGAGGTGCCTGTAATGAGGATTTTCATGCTCGTTCCCTTTCTTTATGCTCCAGATATTCCTTGCCCACGTTGTGTTCCTTCCACTTTTTCACCATGCGGTAGCCGATGGGGGAGAAGATGATCTCCATGATGACCTCGGCCACGGCTCCCGTGAGGGCGCACATGGCGCACTGGAGGGGCGTCCAGCAGAAGCCGTCCCAGAAGATGGGGGCGAAGACCGTAAAGACGATGATGGAAAAGAGGAAATTGTCGAAGAACTGGCCGATGAAGGTGGAGACGTAGGCCCGCATGGCGTAGGCGGTCTTTCCGTCGGGATTCTTTCGGAAGGCCTTGCCGATGAGCCAGTTGAGGGTATTGTTCAGCAGAGCCGAGGCGAGGAAGGCCACGGTACTGCCGAGGAGGATGAACCACGTCCCCCCAAATATGCCGTCAAAGGCGGAAAAGTCCCCCGCATTAGAGGGGATGGCGGCGGCGATGAAGAAGATGGCACAGGTGAGGAGGTTTATGCCGCAGGCCAGAACCGAAATACGGTTGGAGGCTCCCGGGCCGAAGTGCTTGGTGATGATATCCATACACATGAAGGACAGCCAGGAGATGAGGATACCGCCGTCCAGGGCGATCCAGGGGAGCTGGAGGAGGGTCTTGTTGGCCAGGAGGTTCATGCAGATGACCGAGACCACGAAGAGCGTCACCACCGTGGCGGGGATGGAGCGCAGGAGGATCTTGGTGTCTGTGTATTCACGTTTGAGCCATGCGTGAAGTGTGTTCATGCTTGATATTCCTTTGTATGTAGGTCTTGTAGAGGATGTATTCCGTAGGGAATAGCCTCCTCGAGGATCCGTAATCGGGCGCACACAGAGTGCGCCCCTACGGAATAAATAGTATCAGAGTTGTTTTCGAAGCTTTTCCAAGGCTGCCTTTTCCACCCGCGACACCTGTGCTTGAGAAATACCGATCTCGGCAGCGATCTCCATCTGTGTCTTGTCCTTGTAGTAGCGCAGAGCAATGATCTTTTGCTCGCGAGGGGTCAGGGTCTTGACAGCCTCCCGCAGAGCGATGTTCTCCAGCCATGATTCATCGGTAGAATCTCTTGACGTGTCGGAAAGCTGGTCGATGACGTAGAGGGAATCCCCATTGTCAGAGAAAACGGGTTCATAGAGGGATATGGGCTCCACGATAGCCTCCATGGCGGACCCCACCTGCTCGCGGGTGACACCGATGCGGGCGGCGATTTCGTCGGGTGTCGGATCTCTGTCCAGCTCGGCGGAGAGCTCGTCCCGCGCCTGGAGAGATTTGTAGGCCGTATCCCGTACGGAGCGGCTGATCCGCACCGAGGCGGAATCCCGCAAATACCGCCGTACCTCCCCCACGATCATGGGGACAGCATACGTGGAAAACATAACTTCCTTGTCGATATCGAAGTTATCCACTGCCTTAATGAGGCCGATACACCCTACCTGAAACAAATCGTCGGGATTTTCTTTACGCCCCGCAAACCGCTGAACAATGGAGAGAACGAGGCGCAGATTTCCCGTAATCATGTCCTGTCGTGCGGTCTCGTCCCCCTCCCGTACCCGCTTCATAAGAGCCTTTTTTTCTTCCTCGGTCAAGACCTTCAGCTTGGAGGTATTGACCCCGCAGAGGATGACTTTGCTGTGATACATGGTAATTCTCCCATCGTTTTGAGATGGAAGAAGTATTTACCACAGCGTGGAGGTGTATGCAAGAGCGGGGTTGGGAGATATTGGACACGCCAAAAAGGGCGCGCCCGTCCACCCGAACACGGAATCCCCGTGAGGGCGCACATAGGCACGCCCTCGGGGGAGTGTCTGATGAATCAGCCGTTGTAGGCCGCTTCGTCACAGATCACCGTGACGTCGGCGTGCAGATTGAGCATGGAGGCGGGGCAGGAGGTATCCAGCTTG
>JAZOOM010000032.1:0-1764 GCA_045655025.1 Eubacteriales bacterium
GCCCCCGACTCCAAGAAGGTAGACGCCTCCGCCATGCATCTGGCCGAGCAGGTCTCCATCATCGCCGCCGACGAGAACGGCGTGGTCACCGACTTCACCCGTGCTTGCCCCTCCGAGGGTATGGTGAACCTCTACACCAACATCATGATCGTCAGCCGCGACTACCTGCTGAACGTCCTGGCCAACGCCGCCGCCCACGGCCACCGCTCCTTCTTCGCCGACGTCATCGTTCCCTCTCTGGGCACCGCCAACTTCCGTGCCTACGAGTACGACGGCTGGTATGCCTACATCGGCTCTCTGGAGGGCTACTTCGCCTCCTCCATGGACATGCTCACCCAGGAGGCCCGCGAGGGTCTGTTCGGCATCAAGAACCGCCCCGTTCTGACCAAGGTGCGCAACTCTGCTCCCACCAAGTACAAGGACGGTGCCGACGTGAAGAACTCCTTCATCGCCGACGGCTGTGTCATCGAGGGTACGGTGGAGAATTCCATCCTCTTCCGCGGCGTTAAGGTCGGTAAGGGCACCGTTGTCAAGAACTCCATCCTCATGCAGGACACCTACACCGGCTCTGACGTGACCCTGAACTGCGTGATCACCGACAAGGACGTCACCATCCGCGACGGCCGCCACCTGTCGGGTCACGAGACCATGCCCTTCTTCGTGGGCAAGGGCGTCAGCGTCTGATCCTACATATCCGTTCCATGGGCTTCCCCGTCCCCGCGGCGGGGGAGCGCATGGGGATTTTTGTGCTTACCTCCCGTCCCCCTCGGTAGGGGCGCACCTATGTGTGCGCCCGCCCTTCCGCCAAGGTCGCCCACGCAGGTGTGCCCCTACCGCTTATAACGGGCAACTTCCCCACATTACAAATATTGGAGGATACATACCAATGTCTGAAAATCTCACCCCCAAGAAGATCCTCTTCGTCGGCGCGGAGGTCATGCCCTTCGCCGCTACGGGCGGTCTTGGTGACGTCATGGGCTCTCTGCCCGCCGCCCTCCGCGCCAAGTACGGCGAGGATGCCGACGTCCGCGTGATCTGCCCCCTGTACGACAAGATCCCCGCCGCCACCGTGGCCGCCATGAAGACCGAGGCCGTCTTCAACCTCAAGCTGGCATGGAGAAACCAGTATTGCGGCATCAAGTCCCTCGTCAAGGACGGTGTCACCTTCTACTTCGTGGATAACGAATACTACTTCAAGCGCGGCGCCCTGTACGGTCACTTCGACGACGGCGAGCGCTACGCCTACTTCTGCCGCGCCGTTCTGGATATGATGGAGCAGTTGAACTACTACCCCGACATTCTCCACGCCAACGACTGGCAGTCTGCCCTGTCGGTGGTCTACCTCAAGATCGAGTACATCTACAAGAAGATCGAGTACGCCGCCATCAAGACGGTGTTCACCATCCACAATATTGAGTATCAGGGTCAGTATGACTTCGCCATGCTGCAGGACGTGTTCGCCATCCGCCCCGAGCACTACACCCTCATGGCCTATGACGGCTGCATCAACCTGGCCAAGGCCGCCGTGGAGTGCGCCGACCGTGTCACCACCGTGTCCCCCACCTACGCCCAGGAGATCATGACCCCCGCCTACTCCCACCGCCTCCACTTCATCCTGGCCCGCCACAGCCGTAAGGTCAGCGGTATCCTCAACGGTATCGACCAGGTCTCCTACAACCCTGCCGACGACAAGGAGATCCCCTTCGAGTTCTCCGCCGAGGACGTGTCGGGCAAGATCAGCGATAAGCTGGCTTTCCAGAAGGA
>JAZOOM010000033.1:0-3123 GCA_045655025.1 Eubacteriales bacterium
GAGGGGGGCGGCACCGGCCACCTCGGGAGGGACGCCCAACACGCCGAGCGACCCGCCCGGGCAGGTTATCGAGGGGGGAGGCTCTCTTCCCTCGGAGGATCTGCTTTGGAGTGAGGAGCAGACGACCGAGGCTGTGCCCGACGAGGAGCTTGATTCTTATGAGGAAGAAACGGATCCCACCGAGACGACCGCCCCGCCGTCTTCCTCGTTGGAACCCGACACGGTACTGCCCGACGGGACGACCGCGCCCCCAACGGAATCGGAGAGCACTACATATCCCGATGAGTGTGAAACGGGGGGGGCGAGCGAAGAGCTTACAGAGCCCGATTTCCCCAACGACAGTGAAACGACAATCGACTCCGACACGTCCCACGTGACCGAGCCCTCCGAGTCCGAGCCATCCGAAGAGTCCACCGAGGAAACCGCAGAGGAGACCACGGCGGAGGAGCCTGTACCCGAGGGGTGTATTCCCATACAATCTATGGATATGAGTATGAAGGATCGGGGGAGCGGCTACGTGATCCGCGAGTCGGGAGGACTCCCGTCCAGCCTGCCCGCGGGAGGGTTGTGGAAGACGGGAAGCATGCCCGCCGTGCTCATTCTTCACACCCATCCCTACGAGGGCTATCACGACGGGAAGAACTACTATGACCCCGCCGACGGGGGGCTGGCGCAGGCTCAATCCCCCATGGATCCCGAGGGGACGGTGGCTCTGGGGGCAGCCCTCACGAGCTCCCTCCGCGGACAGGGGGTGACGGTGATCCACCTCCGCATATCCGTGTCTCCCGGAGAGACGTCCTCGGCCATCCGCGAGCGTACCGAGACCATGATCCGCCACTACTGCCGCCTCTACCCCGATATCGGGCTGGTGCTGGATCTGGGGCGGAGTGCCGAAATGACCGAGGCGGGGGGCATCCTCCAAACCCAAGCACAGTACGGCGGGGAGGCGTGCGCCCAGCTTCGCATTACCGTCAGCGGGTCGCGTCCCTCGGATGCCACGGGGCGGGATCTGGCCGCGGCACTGGCCCTGCGGCAGGCGCTGTGGGGGGAGGAGCCTACCCTGAGCCGCCCCGTCCGCGTGGTGGAGGGAGGCGGGCTTGCCTCGGAGCTTTTGGACGTCCGCGTGCTGACTCTGGAGCTGGGCGCGGCGGGCAATACCTACGCCGAGACGAAGGCTCTGCTGGAGCCCCTGGGGGACGCGCTTTGCCGAATCCTGGGGAATTCGTGAAAATAGGATTGAAAACGGAAAAATATTTCAGAAAACCCCTTTACAAATCCGAAGAAGTATGGTATAATAGTTCCAAATAAAGAAACGCCGCGCAATGGGCGTAGACGGAGCGTGCCATGGAACAGGAAACCTATCTGGATCGGATCAAGCAACTCAAGAGCAGCCGCAAGATCACCAACGATAAGCTGTCGGAGATGACGGGTATTCCCTTGGGAACCCTGTCCAAGCTGTTGGCAGGTATCAACGATTCCCCCAAGCTCTCCAACATCGTGGCCATCAGCCGCGCGCTGGATTGCTCGCTGGATTGGCTCATCACCGGCGTGCCCGCCAACACCCATAACTATACCCTGGAGCCCTCCGAGATGACCCTGGTGGAGGCCTACCGCGGTCTGGACACCTACGGCCGTGCCCTGATTCGCACGGTGGTGGATATGGAGGCCGCCCGTGCTGAGCGGCAGGCGGATGAGGTGACCATTAAGCTTCACGACGTGGCCCGCCGGACGGCACGCAGAGGCGCGCCCCGTCTCCGCCGTCCCGAGGAGGCGGAGGAGGTCGCAGCTATACCCGTGGCCGAGGTCACGGTGGCGGAGCTGTCTTCCGAGGTCTCTGCCGAGCCGAGCGTGGCCGACGCGCCTGTCCGTACCTTGACCGCCGCCGATCTCATTCGGGGCGGGGCTGATGGGGAGACCGAGACCTCCGTCTCCGCCGAGGCATCCGACGCCATTCCCCGTTCGGTGCTCACCCGCTCCTCCGCGCTGCCCGCGGGGCTTCGCCGTCGGAGCATCGAGCTGTATGATCTGCCCGTTTCCGCCGGTATCGGTGAATTCCTGTCGGATTCCACCCACGTGGAGGACATC
Organism: Eubacteriales bacterium; assembly: GCA_045655025.1. GTDB lineage: Bacteria > Bacillota > Clostridia > Oscillospirales > CAG-272 > CAMEON01. Next base: position 2,086 of record JAZOOM010000033.1, read on the forward strand.
AGCATTCCCGACGATCCCCGCACCGCCGAGGCGGACTACGCTTTGCGCATCAGCGGTGACAGTATGGAGCCCAAGTACCGCTCGGGAGACATTCTCCTGGTACAGACCACGGATACCGTGGAGGAGGGTGAGCTGGGTATCTTCGTGCTGGACGGCGCGGGATACTTCAAGAAGTACGGCGGGGATCACCTCATTTCCCTCAATCCTAAGTACGCGCCCATTCCCCTGCGGGATTTCTCCGACGTGGCCTGCTTTGGCCGCGTGGTGGGCAAGCTGAAGAAGAAATAATCCCAATACGTTGGAGAAAACCACCGCCCGCGCGGTGGTTTTCTTGCGTCGGACAGACGTTTGGCCGATGTCTGTTTACTTCAGCATTTTTCTCACCCGACATCCTCCTCGGAACAGGCATCCTGCCAGAAGAAGGCCGACGAGACCCATGCCCAGATCGAAATAGCGGATGGTCAGCCCTCCCGAGAGGGTCATTAGATCGGTATTTTTGCCCTTCGCGGCGGGGGGCGTTGCGGGGGTGGCTGTGTCTTCGGTGGAACCACTTGCGGCAGAGGCCTTCACAGCAGAGGGATCAGTGGCGGCGGAATCGGCGGCGGGCACAGAGGAGAGTGCAGGAGTGGCGGAGGCCGCTACCCCTGCCTGCGGCTCGCTGTCCAGATCCGGAATGTGCCGCTTGCTTATGCGGTATTGCAGGGAAATGGCGGGCTTGCGGAGGCAGACCAGCCAGTCCTTTAGGGCACGAGGCATGGGGAGCTGCTCCACGACCGAATGCATATCGGGAGTGGCGGCGGGTGCGGTGCTCTCTGCCGTATCGGCGGAGGCGGCGGCCGAGGTGGGTGTGTGTTTGGCGTGTATATCGGAAGCCGACGTGTCGGCGGTGTGCTTCGGATCCATGAGGATACCCCCGTTCTGTGTGTTTGAAAATAGTATGGCCGCGGAGGGAAGAAATCATGCGCGCGGGCGGCTTTTTTGCGAAATAGCAAAAAATATGTAACTATTCAGGCGATCCTTCAAATTGCTGTTTATCGG
>JAZOOM010000034.1:0-8927 GCA_045655025.1 Eubacteriales bacterium
GTGAAGCGTTCACCTCAATTGGCGGTCTTTTTTCATATTTTACCATCTTCCCCCTACAACAAAAGGACTCGGGCCGCGTGTGTCATCGGAGGCCTGAACGCTTTTCGATCAGAGCTACGGGCCATTCCAAGCCCTTTGCCGATGGACACACGCGCGACGCCGAGTCCTTACGCTTTCGGTTTATAGAACAAACTGATGACCAGTTCCTTGACAGCACTCTCGTCCGCGTGGAATTCCATGAACTCCGCGCCCATAACCGACGTTCCTTCGATGCTCTGAATTCCCAGGAACTCATACTGATCGAACTTTTCGCCCAAAGTCTGTAGCTGTGTTACAGAACGATCGGAAATGATATGGTCGGACACTTTCAAAGACGCGTCCACAACGAACTCCGCATCATGGGCCACAGAATCCTTGAAGGCTTCCAGCAGTGCTTCCAAATACTGCTCCTGTCTCTTCATACGGGCTGCGTTGGTATCGTCTTCCATGCCATAACGTGTTCGAATATAGGTGAGGGGCTGGTCTCCCATGAGGGTAACGGTCTCACCCTTTATCAACGTGTCGTCAATGCCTGTAAAGTCATCCAAAACGACCACCTCGACACCGCCAACCAAATCATTCATGACGGTTACAGTATCCAAGGTCATGGAAATATAGTGATTCACCTTCACGCCCATGAGCAAGGAAGAAACCGAATCGGCCGCGTTGCGACAGCTTACGTCCCGTCCGTTTCCATAGGTGTGTGCCAAAGCAATCTGCTTGCGGACGGTATCCACCCGATTGCCGGCCACGCCCAACACGTTCACGTCCACTATGGTGTCTCGATTGATGTGAATGGCAGCATACTGCTTCGTAGCATGATCCAAAACGAACAGCATCAGAAAATCTGCCTGCTTGTTGTTGTTGTATGAATCTGCCTGTCCTTCTCCGTCGTGCTTATCCAATCCCAAGACAAGAAAGGTCTCAATAGTGTCCTTCGGTATGTAAGATATACCGTTATGCTCGATGGTCGGATCCGTTACCTCATGCTCCGGAAAACTTCCTTGGGTTTCATCCCACTTTTCGATGTACAGAAAGACAGCTACGATGAGAAAGACAGACACAATACCAACGATCAGTATCGGCAACTTGTCAATAAAAAGCTTTCTCAAACCCCGTTCCCCTTCCGTATATGAAATTACTTGGCAAAGAGCTTCGCGAACTTGGACGCTGCCTTAGCAAACGTGTTAAACTTAACGCCCAGATAAATACCCACGCCCGCAGTAGAAGCGGAAGCTACGATAATACCCACGATAGGAGCACTCTCGTCCTTCTGGATGTTCTGCTCGCCGGTGTAGGTGACAATAGCCAGGGGAGAGACTTCATCCTGAGAGAACGTCAGATAGCCATCCTTGGAGATTTCAGCATCCTCAACCACGTTCCACTCACCGTTATAATATTGAAGCAGGCAAACGAAGTTGTTCAGAGTCTCCGCGCTCAAAGCAATGTCAAACTCACCGTGATCGCCGTGATTGCCGCAATCGGTCATGCTAATATCGAACAGATCGCTGACCGCCAGCTCAGAAACGTACACACCGGTCTTGTTTGCGATTTTCGTGATGTCCCCATTCAGAGTGGACAGATCCTCAGTGCCTACGATATCGGCATACGCATTCTCCAAAGCCTGACGCTTGTCATCGGACAGTTGGGCTCTGTTCGCGTATGCGGTAATGACGATCTCGGCATCGCACTTCTCATTTTCGGCAGAGATCAACTCAGGTGCCTGATTGGCGGAAGGGCTGGATACGAAGCTGCCCGCACCTGCCGCGGCGGGGATGCACAGACTCACCATCACTAAAACCACCATGCAAAGCATCATAAACTTTTTCATGTTAATTATCTCCTTTACGGATAATTTTTTTATTTTTCGAGGGTATAATACCCATATTCGACCATTTGGGAAAGGAACTCTTCACCGAATCGCTTCCGAATCAATTCGTAGGCGGAAGCAATTCTGGGAGGTCTAGACGTCAAATTATGACAATCGGAGCCAATGAAATGGATCAAACCGGAGCCAAGCAGTCTGCACGCCTTGTTTCGGCTGAGCACCCGCTCAAAAAATCCGGCATTGACCTGCATGTACAGGCCGTTTTCGTGCAACCGCCGAATGGTCTTGGTATCAATGTATCCCAGATACCGTTCCACATGGGCCATCACGATCTTCAGACCACGGGTCCCAGCCAGCTCGGTCAGCTCTTGAATTGTGAAATTCGTCCATTTTTCCATGGACATTTCCAGCAGCAACAACCGTGTATCACCGATCGCCAGCTTATCCAGATCAGCCATCCGACTGATACCGGCATAGTATTTTACCTCCGCGCCGCACAACACACGAATATCCCGATCTCCCATGTGAGAACAAAGAGCATCATAAGCGGCATTTCGTCTGCTGAGAAACTTATCTACAGATTCCTCACCGGCAAAGAAGTGGGGCGTAGCCAGCACCGTGTCCACCCGCTGATCGATCAGCTCGTCCAGCATCATCAGGCTTTGGTCGATGTCACGGCTTCCATCGTCCACACCGGGAAGAATGTGGCTGTGCCAATCAATCATTTCTTTGTATCAGAGTTGTCCTTAGCGGTAGTCTTGGCCGCCTTGGCTTCCCTATCCTTTTTGCCCTTTTCGGCCATACCCTTGCCGTGATCGTGCGCCTTATACTCATCCTTGTAGTAGTAGCGAGAGTATTTGTAGTAACGGTACTTCCGATACTTGTACTTTCCGTACGCGCCGCCGACCGCTTTCGCCTCGTTCATAACACAGCCCAGGACGCGTACGTCCGAGAGCTTCAGCTGTCTGAAGCAGCGCTCCAGTTCCTTCTTCTCAGTATACTCCTCGCGAATGACCACGATCATGCCGGTGATCATATCGGCGATGGACAACGCGTCCGAAACGATGTTCACGGGAGGAAGGTCGATGATGATGTAATCAAAAGCCTCTCTCAAACGCTCCAAGGTAGTCACCATACGCTGGGATCCCAGCAGCTCAGAGGGATTGGGGGGGATGTCGCCCGCAGGCAGGATGTACCAATTCTCCAGTATAGCGGACTTAAACTCGTCCAGATCCACACCGCGATCCATGAGCATATCGGTCAAACCGGGAGTGGAGGGGACCTCCATTTTCTTCGCGACAGAAGGAATACGAAGGTCACCGTCGATCAACAGTACCTTGCTTCCCTGCTCCGCCAACACGTAGGACAGGTTAACGGCGGTGGTACTCTTACCCTCGCCTCGCATGGAGCTGGTCACACCGATCACGGGGCATCTGGTTCCCTCGGGAATGGTGAATCGCAGGTTGGTACGCAGAAGCTTATACTGCTCGGTGGCTGTAAATTCCAGATTCTTGTGCAGAGTCCGCTGATGGGTCTCACTCATGAACGGGGCGCGGCTATGTTTACTTTTAAAAATTCCCATTGTCTCGTCCGCCCTTCTTATTCTTTGTCCTTTTTACTCTTGGAACGTGTACCGCTCTTGTAATTGTAGTAGTAAGCATAGCTCTTGCTTCCGGTATGCAACAGATTGGGCACCTTGGCCAAAATAGGACAATCGTAGTTCTGAAGAACGTAGTCCTCATCGTGAATGGTACCATCCATCAGAGCCGCCACAGTAACAACCGCGACAGCAAGCAGAACACCAAAGACAAGGCCCAACGCCGTATATTTAGCCGTACTGGGCGCGACCTTCTGCAATTCGGGAATCGCGGAGTCCACAACCTCCATGGACGCGCCGTCCACGATCTCGGAAACCCGCACGGGAAGGACCTCCGCAATGCAGTTCGCGATCAACGCGGCTTCATAAGGATCCTCGGTGGTAACAGTTACCTTCATGATCTCTGTATCGTTGGCGGGAGCGGCCTCGATCATTGCGGAAAGCTCCTTGTATGTATAAGGAACGTTGGTCTTCTCAATTACCCGCTCCAACGTGGTGCGGTTGTTCAGAATAATGCTGTAGGTCTTAACCAGGTTTTGAGCGGCAACAATTTCAGAGTTCGAGATGCTGAAGCTGGTATTGCCAAGGGAAAAGGAGTTGTTGTTGACGTACAACATGATGGAGGAGGAATATGTAGGCGCAATCGCAAATGCGGAAACCGAGAATCCGATACCCGCGGCCAGCACGCCGGCCAACACGATCAGCCATATTCTTTGCCCCAGCATTTTCAGAATATGCATCAGATCAATCGTATAGTATTCGTTATTCTTATTCTCCATAGTTTTTCCTCTGTTCAGATATTAGAAAATCAATCGTTGATCGCCTCAGGCGACCGCCGAGCTCGCATGCTTTCCGTGTTGGCCCTCATGCCCATCAAACGATTCCTATAAGAAGGAATCTCCGAAGGCGTTCCTCTCAATCCAAGGACTTACGACGCGATCCGTCACCCTTAAAATGAGATTTTTCGACATAGTATAAAGTCAAGACACAGCAAGCCGATATTACATACCTTATCAATATTATAGCACTTTTTCAAGCATATTGCAATACCTTTTGAAATATTTTTCAAGGAAAAATATAACAAATATTTGAAAACAAAAACTCCTTTCTTGTACACCAAACTTCTGCCGTGTTGTGAAAAAAGCTACGGTGTCAGCGGATGAATGCCGTGGCGCGTTGCTCTTACCGGGAGAATCCCTCGAGGCGATCCCATTCGCTCCGACAATTTATTTTGACAGGCTTGCATTTGCTGCCGTTTTGTGGTATAATGCGAACGTCCCCCATTCCCGTAACACGAAGGAGAACAGCATGTACGTCGGATGCACCAAAAAGCTACTTGATTTCATAGGCATCAAGCCCATCACATCCCCCGCCGAAGCCGCCCCCCTGTTTTCGTGGACCGCCAACCTGGTGATTCTGAACCGCCGAAAAACCTTGATCGCGGTCAATAACGCCACCAAAAGCCGCTTCGTCCTGTTCGGTCTGACAAGCAAACACATCCCCAAGCTTCCCGAGCTGCTGAAGCAGGGGATCCGCGCCCTTCTGGAAAGCGAGTGCATCCACCCCGATGTGATCCGCCGCTATCTGGAGGATTGCGGAGACATAACCTTTACCACTACCGCTCACAGAACCGCGATCGCTCATTCCAACAGGGCCTGTGAATACGTGAAAAATTTTTCCGAGCACTTTGAACCGGGGGATCTGTTCCAAGCCGTATATTTGCCTTGGTTTAACGAGGAGATTATTTTGCAAGACAAAGCCTACACCTACGACCTGTTGGCCTCCGCCCTGCAAAAACGGTACGGCACTCCCGTGTATGCGGTTCGGGCCGCGGAGTTGGAGGTCACCATGCAGCTGTTCACCCCCTGCAAGCGCACGCTGATCGTTCCCACCCACGTCAATTTTTATCAGCTTCATAAGATCCTGCAAGCGGCATTCGACTGGAAGTGCTGCTGCACCCACCAGTTCATTCTGGCCAGAAATGAAGAGGGGATCCCGTCGGTAACCCTCCAGCCGCGGTACCTGGCCGAGCCGAACTGGCGCATTCAGGACTATAACATCGACTGGCGGGAAAGCACCGCTGTCACCCTCCGAGAGGTATTCGAGGAGCAAACCGTCGTGGAATACGAATACGATTTCGAGGACAGCTGGATCCACACCGTCAAATTGAAGCAGTTTATCGAGGACTATCCTTCCCCCTTCCCCTGCTGTACCTACGCGGAAGGTGACGCCCCCATGGAGGGCTGTGGCGGTGCCGAAGGCTTTTTGGAGGTACAAACCATCCTGGCTGATCCCCAACACTACGACTACCGTTTTACCAAGCAATGGGTAGAGGACGCTTATTGGAACCCCCTCGACCTTCGCCGAACCAATCAAAATCTTCGCGACAGCCACCGCCGTTGCGCCCCCACCAAATTTCTGTGGTAACACGGGTCTGCGGCGCCCCGGGTCTGCGGCACCCCGGGTCTGTGGTGACTCGGGTCTATGGTGACCCGAGAATGCAATCGGGCCGTCATCTTATAGAGAACCCCCATACAGAAAAAACCGAGCTCATGATTTTGAGCTCGGTTTTTCCGTATGGGAACGTAGGGGTATGAAACATTCTCCATATTACTCTTCGGGTTCGAAAATTCTGATTCTTTCGTACAGCCTTGTACGCTCGCCCCCCTTTTTGAAGGAGCTGACGACGTTCACCCTGCGTTTCCCCGTCAACACACGGAATACGAATCGAAGGGTAAATACGACCCATCCGACGGGATACAGAAGCGGACATTTTTTGGCCGCCTTCCAATTGCCATCGACAATATGGTTCATGGAACGGAATACATTCTTGACGCGATTTTTGTGGGGTATCCGAGTTCCTCCCGAGATGAAAAGCCCCTCATATTTGCGCTGCTTGTCTTTTCTGCCGAAGTTCCCTCCGCGAAGAATATCCAAAAGCAGCTCATCCGCGGTGTCGCCATCCTCGCCCATCCAGCTTTGATAGGGCATTCCCATATGTCTTACCGCCGCCAAGGATAGCAGCTGCGCGAATCTCCACAGTCCATAGGCCTTAAAGCGCTCCTCAAAAATCTCTCTGAATTGAGCTTCGGATAGAGAATTCGCGAACACCGCCCAATCGACCAAATGTCTGAGACCTACGCCGGAGGAGGAAAGATGGGCGTGAAGGTGCGTCAAAAGAACAAATCCGTGATGGAATACAGACGGCCTTACAAAGGTAGCCACGTCCGTGCGCGCGGTGTCCGCTGTCTCAAGGATATCCTCCCATACTCGTGAAAAGATCTCACCATGCTCCTCACAGTAGGACACAGGCTTGAAATGCATCTCGAAGTATCCATTCTTCCCCTTCAGAACAAGATGAACGTCATGATGATCGTCGGAGGAAAAACCGTCGTCCAGAAAAACCCGCAGAGCACGGTCGATCTCATGGGAGGCGACGTAAAAGTCCACGTCTCCCATAGAGCGAAGGATCACGTCCGGATAATACATGGCCGATACCACGCCCTTTACCACACAGTAGGGAATGTCGTGCTTCGTCATCAACTCATGCAGATAGTTGTATTTTTTAAAGCATTCGGCATTGTAAAGCATCTGCTTTCTCAAGGCAGCCTGTACCTTGGCCGCAAATTCCGGGGCCAGGAGGTACTCCCGATAATTGTAAAAGGTTGTGATAAAAACGGTTTGCGCCATACTCTCCCTGGCAACCAGATCCCAATCCACGTCGGGAAGAATCTCAAGGGGTGCGGAAAACAAATTGTGTCCCAGCAAGTTCAATATTTGTCGTTGCTCTGTTGTTACGTTGATCAAATCAGACGTTCCTCCCATGTAAAACCGATCCGGAAGCCAAAATTGGCATCTCCCCGAAAAGAACCCGTTCAGTTCTTGAAAATTCTCGTGATCCGTCCCCGCGCGCCGTTCAGAACGCGACGAACGGGACGGCTATAATGCCAAAGGATGGCGTATATACGCCATCTTTTGCTATCTGAGGGTATTGACTTCCCTTTACGGACAAACGACGAGCAGACCGCAATGATCTGATCTCTCCGAATCCCCTTCTCAGGAACGTATTGATGGTCACCCATACAGGTGTACGTATCGCCAACCCTCACCACACGGTGCAGAACGTACTGTCCGTTATCCCGCTGATAGAAAATGATGTCGTATTTTTGGAGACGTCGGGGAGGAGCTGTCAGCGTAACGCTGTCTCTTCCCTCTTTCAAGAGCGGCAGCATGCTCGTTCCCCTTGGAGAGAACGTAACGTCGTATCCGTCGTCCAGCTTTTCTCTCATAAGCTCTATGACGTCGTCCAGCCTGATCTCTCGGTTATGCAAGGAAATCAAGCTCCTTCAGTCTCGCGACGAAGCTTTCGGCCGCTTTTCTCGCAAGAGGCTCGTCAACGTCGTATTCGCTTGTGAGCGCTTTCACTAGGCAATCCATATCCTCCGCTCCCCGCTCCAACACAAGCCAAAGTGTTTTGGCGGTGCTGTTCAGCGAGATCATACCCTTCAGATCCAGATTCGAATCGGTAGATACGACCATGCACTCTCCCGCGATCTCCTTTAAAACAAAACCACTTTTCAGTTTCATAACGATCTCCTGTTCCATATTTTCCGCTTACTTATTCTCGTCCCTTGACATAGCTTCAAAGGACACGCTTGCCGCCTCGGGCTCCATATTGCAGTACAGGCGGTAAAACGCAACTCTGCCCGCAATCCCGTCCAGCAGATCCATGTACACCGGCATCAAGGCAGGATCCTGAGGGCGATGGCTCTGCCGGAGCAGCATCCGCACCGCCTCAGCGGGTCTGATCCTCTCAATACGGTTCTGCTCCCCCCGTTCAAGAATGCAAATGGCTCGTAAGGGCGCGGCCATGTGCGTGCCAAGATTATGTTTACCGTTCCAAGGTGAGCCGTAAACCGTAACGCCGTTATCGGTTACGGTCAAAAAAGGCTTATCATCATTGATCATGACCGCACGATCGCCCAGCAGCTTGCGCCACAAACGAGCATGGGTGGACTTCCCCGTTCCGCTCTTAGCGGTAAACAGATACGCCACACCATCCACAGCGATCGCCGAGCCGTGAAACAGCAGCGTGCTCCGCGTAAACAGCCGTTCCGCAAATTTACGCTGCAGCGCTGCCATCTCAAGCAACGCCTCGGAGCGCTCTACGTAAGGAATATGCTCTATAAGCGCCTCCCGCATGCATGCTTCCCTTTCAAATTCAATATCCTCGGGGACGATCGTAATCGCCCCCTCGGCTTCCTCATCGGATACGTATGCGGCGCAGGATGCTCGGGTCGTACCGTAAAGAGCATTCACTTCATAGCACACACCCGCGATTTTAAGCTTCATGTAATCTATTAATTCCACTCTCCGAGGTCGTCCTCGTCAAGTGTGGGGCATTCCTCGTCTTCGGTTTCCTCAGTGCTCTCGGTGGGCTCGGTGGGCTCGGTGGGCTCGGTG
>JAZOOM010000035.1:0-5439 GCA_045655025.1 Eubacteriales bacterium
TCTCACTGCCGCCGTCCAGAATATGAAAAAAATTGCCCTATGCTGTGGAAATACCCATAGCTTGCTTTTCATGCTTTCTCTGCTTTTTAGTAAAAAACAAAGCCCGTCTCTTGCTTGAGATGGGCTTTGTCAGTGGTCTGACGCGCACGCCTTTACAGGTGTGCGCGGCTTTTCTTTTGATGGGTCAATCCTTTTGAGACAGCATAGCCTTCATAACCGGCCAAGCATCGTCGGCGTAGAAGCGGTGACCGCCCTTGCCCACTACTAAGGCGCAGCAGTCGGGGGTGTTCGTAGCCTTGTACAGGCTCTCGATCACGCCGTACACCTCCTTGACACCGAACAGGGGGAAGATATCGTCCTCATCCCCGCAGACCACCACCAGCTTCTTGGGGGCGATCATGACCGCCAGATCACCCATGTCAAAGTAGCGGGCGATGCGGGGCACGTAGTTGCAGGTACAGTGATGGATGTCCACGATGGAATCCCGATAGGTGCAAACGGCGCAGGAGGAAATGTACCCGTCGAAGCGGTGCTCCAAGCAGGCGGTGTAGTAGGTGGCCGTGCCGCCGCCGGAATGGCCTACGAGGACGGAGCCCTCCATGGTGACAAGATCACCGAAATGAGCCTCCACGGCATCCAGAACCCGCATGACGTCCCAGACGCGGGATCCGATGAGGGTTCTGCCCAACAGCAGGGCGGTCATGGCATGGCGCTCGCAGGCGGGGCCATGGGGGGTACCGCCGCAGACGCCGAAGCCTCTCTGCTCAATGGCCAGCGCCGCAAAGCCCTCGGCCACGGCGCGGATGCAGAAGCCCTGATCGTCGGGGGAGTTGTACTGCTCGTCTCCGGGGTGTTTGGTGATACCCAAGGACACGTGGGCACCCTTGGTGTGTCCCTGCAAGCAGACGCAGAGGGGAAGCTGTCCCGTTTGATTCTGCGGCAGAAGGAGATCGCAATGGGTATAGTATCCCTCCTCGGTTTGCAGGATGAAATGGATATGACGGTGACCGCCTATGACGTCCTCCTCGGTGATCTCGAGGTGGGGATCGCAGGGCGTGAAGGTGTCCATGCCCAGAAGCTCGCGGAGCTTCTCTGTGCAGGCCTCGCGGTGAGCCTTGATGGGGGTCACACCGTCCCAACGGAGGGATGGGCTTACCTCACGGGCAAGGGACATGTGAAGATTCAAAGGCAACGTGTTCATACGTGTTCTCCTGAATGATTGGTTGGTTATCTCGCCGTAATCAGCACGCCCTCGTTGGACTTGATATCCACGGCATAGACACCGTCACCCAAGTCGATCACGGTCTTGTAGCCGTTTCCGCCCAGCGCGCGGACACAGCGGTGGGGAGCGCGGAAGGTGATGCTATACTCCTTGGGATCCTTGTCGTAGGAATCGTCGGCGGCGCAGACCATGAGGGCTACGGAGCCGTCTCCATGACGGTTGACCATTTCACCCACGAGAATAGGCGCGCCGCCCTCGGCCTTCACGTCGAAGAAGATGCCCGTGGACAGGGACTCGATGGCCTCCTGCTTCACGGCGGCCATGTCGGGATGTCCCTCGAAGCCCACGAAATGGGTGGATACGCGGCGGTACTTCATGTACTCGTCGGCCATGGTGCGGATCTCGGCGTTGACCTTCTTGAGCTTGTCGTACTGTTCCGTCTTGTTGCCCTCGGCATCCAGCACCTGATTGTGCCACCAGCCTGCGGTGTAGCAGGCCCACGTGATGTTCTCGACACCGAAGGCCATGGAGGTGTAGGCCTGATAGCGGAGATTATTCTCGCTCATCCACAGATTGGGATCGTGGGAATTGACCTGCAGCACGATCCACATGCTCCGCCCCGTTCGCAAGCAGGCATCGGCCACTACGCGGAGATTTTCGTAATGACGGGTGGGGCCAACGGGACGAAGGTTGTGGTCAAAGCAGTAGAAATCGTAGCTGATATAATCCAAGGGGACGTTTTCGCAGTATTGCCGGATATGCTCCTCATAGGTTGTGGTACCCAGCTGGCTGACGGTCTCGTCGGCGGAATTCTGGGAAACAGAGGCGTAATTGGGGAAAAGATTCAGGTAGGGGAACTGGTTGGGGAATGCGCGGTCCACATAGTCGATGACCTTGCCAAAATAGGGGAAATCCGAAGCTGTGGGCTCGTCACCCGTGTCGATGCTCCAAATGGCGGGGTGATCCGCATGGGATGCGGTGAAGGAGGCGGCGGCGGCCTCGTACTTGTCCATGGTGTTGACCGAGGACATAGCGCCTAATTCTCTTCTGAGACCAAACGACCAGAGAGGGACGACGTCGTGGACAATGGCACCCACGCCGTACTTGTGGAAGAGATCCAACGTAGGGCGGTCACAGTCCATGCAAAGGACGAAATCAATGCCGCATTCCTTCAGATCCTTGATGTGCGCCTCGGTGCGGGCGTAGGGCTTCAGGTGGTATACACCGATATTCAAGCGGTTTCTGTCCATGCGTTTGTTCATGGTAATTCTCCTGATCTTTCGTTTGTTATCTCGCTGTAATCAGCACGCCCTCGTTGGACTTGACGGCCACGGCGTACAGCCCGCCGCCGAGGTCGGTGACGGTCTTATAGCCCTCGCCGCCCAAGGCGCGGACACAGCGGTCGGGGGCGCGGAAGGTGATGTTGTACTCTTTGATCTCCTCTTCATGGGGGGCATCGGCGGCGCAGACCATGAGAGCCACAGAGCCGTCGCCGTCTTTGTTGACCATCTCACCGATGACCAGCGGCGCGCCACCCTCGGCTTTCACGTCGAAGAAGATGCCCGTGGACAGGGACTCGATGGCCTCCTGCTGAACGGCGGCCATGTCGGGACACCCCTCAAAGCCCACGAAATGGGTGGACACGCGGCGGTACTTCATGTACTCGTCGGCCAGGGTGCGGATCTCGGAATTGATCTTCTTGGGCTTGTCGTACTGCTGAGTCTTGTTGCCCTCGCCGTCCAGCACCTGATTGTGCCACCAGCCCGCGGTGTAGCAGGCCCAGATGATGTTCTCGGCACCGAAGGCCATGGAGGTGTAGGCTTGGAATCGCAGATTATTCTCACTCATCCACTCGGCGGGCTTGTTGGAGTTGACCTGCAACACGATCCACATGCTCCGCCCCGTCCGCAGGCAGGCATCCGCCACCACGCGGAGGTTCTCGTAGTGCTTGGTGACGTTGATGGAGTAGAGGTAGAAATCGTAGCAGATGTAATCCACGGGGACGTTCTCGCAGTATTTTTGGATATGCTCGTCGTAGGTGGCGGTGCCCAGCTGGTTCACCGTCTCCCGGGCGTTATTCTGGGAGACCGAGGCGTAGTTGGGGTAGAGATTCAGGTAGGCGAACTGACTCGGGAAGGCGCGGTTGACGTAGTCCATGACCCGTCCATAGTAGGGGAAATCCAGCGCGGAGGGCTCGTCGCCCACGTCGATGCCCCAGATGGCGGGGTGATCGGCAAAGGCTTTCGCGGCGGCCTCGTATTTTTCCATGGGGTTGGTCTCGGCCAGCTTGCCCGCGTTGTTTCCGTCACCGCCCCACCAGCCGGGGACGATGCCCGAGACGATGGCACCCACGTTGTACTTATGGAAGAGATCCAGCGCGGGACGGTCGTTCTCCATGCAGACCACGAAATCAATGCCGCAGTCGGCCAGATCCTTGATGTGAGCCTCGGTGCGGGCGTAGGGCTTGAGGTGATATACGCCGATATTCAGGCGGTTGCGATCCATGCGCTTGTTCATAGTGGTTGACTCCTTTCGGATTGTGTTATGGTAAATTTGGGTTTGTCGGGAAGTTTCAAATGTTTGTAGGGGCGATTCACGAATCGCCCGTATAATGAAAAACATTCGTACACCTTGCCTTTTAGGGGCGGCGGGCGATTCATGAATCGCCCCTACGGTGATGGGAGCCTCCCCGCTAAACCCCAATTTGAAATTCTTACTCTTCTTTCTCCGTCAATCGGTAGGAAACCTCCTGCTCCTCCCCGCACTTGACGGTGACGTGGAGATACCTGTTACCCACACGGACGTTGCCGATGGAGACGGTCTCCCCGTCCAGCTCGCGGGGCATGCAGGGGGTGACGGTCACGGTGTCGGTGACCGCGTCGTAGCGGATGCCGAACAGCACCTCCGCGATGAGGTGGATGTACTCCGATGCCGACCAGCCGTAGCGAAGCACGCCGTGACCCTCTCCCGTGGAGGGGCTGACAAACTCGGCGTAGTTGCCGTTGAAGGTGCGCACCGTTTGCAGGGCGATGTGGGCGGCCTCCTCGCGGAGCCCCGCCTCCAGCAGTCCCGTGGCGATGATGCGGTTGCGGAAGGTCCAGATGTTGCCGCTCCAGCTGGTGTAGCCTTGATAGACGCCTACCGTCTCCACGTAGCGGTCGCATGTCTTGGCCATGGTGGTGTTGCCCCACCTGCTGTCGTAGCCGAACAGGGAATCATCCTTCAGAAGCTTCAGAAGCCCCTCGCGCCGGTCGAGCGGAACGATGCCCCGCTTGAACACGTCGAACATGGAATTGTAGACCTGCTCGGTGAGCAGCCGCTCCTCATCCACCAGCCAGGCGTAGTAGCCCCCGCCGGCGGGGTTGTAAAGCCAGCGGTTGATGGCATCCCGCACCTCGGCAAAGAGGGCGTGGTAGCGGTCGGCGGCGGCGGTGTCTCCCAGACGGGTAGCCATTTCCGCCAGCACGTCGGCGCCCACGGCCACCTGCACGTTGAGGTCGGGCTGGGCTACCGTGAGCTGCTCGCGGATATCCGAGGGGTCTGCCTCCTCGAAGATGCCGCAGATAAGACCCGTCTTGGGGTCGCGCTTGAGGGGGGACAGCCACCAGTCCATGTACCTCGCCAGCATCCCGTAGATGCGGCGGACGTAGTCCTCATCGGCGGTCTCGCGGCAGATGTAGGCGGCCACCTCATAGATCACGGGGATGGCGCTCAGCTCGATGTCAAAATCCAATACGAGGTCGTAGCCGTAGAGGGGGATACGGCCGTTTTCCTTCTGCACGAAGGTGAAATTGTCCAGGGCGGTACGGCAGTAGTCGGGATCCAGCCAGCGGTAGCCCAAAAGGGTCAGAGCGGTGTCCCGCTCCCACCAGCAGTTGCCGTACTGTCCGCCGGGCCCCATAAAGGGGTAGGGGAAGCCCAGGGCGGGGGTGGACTTGCATTCCTCCAGGACGGCAAAGGCATCCGAGAACTGCTCCTGTGTGATGCCGGGGAAAGAGAGCTTCAGCATGATCGTGTCTCCTTGTGGGGGATAGAGAATTTGAATGGGTTCAAATTTGGGTTTATCGGCCAGGGCTCTGCATGCCGAGCAAGCTCGGCGGGACCCGCTTAAGGGACTTTTGAAAACCTCCTCGCTTACGCTCGGGGCAAATTTGCCTTCGGCAAATATCGCGAGTCCCTTAAGAATCCTCAAAACTTTCAAAAAGGTGTTATTAAAT
>JAZOOM010000036.1:0-1857 GCA_045655025.1 Eubacteriales bacterium
GCTTGGCCTCCGACTTATTTCCGCCACCAGAGCGGCGGTCTCGGCGGCCTGAGCGCGGCCTTTTTCGGTCAGAGGCGCGTCGGTGGCACCGCAGACCTTGTGGAGGGCGTTCCATTCGGATTGCCCGTGACGAACGATGTAAAGCTTCATGGGGAGATCCTTTCGGAGGTATCAGTAAATGGGGTCAAAGGGCGGGAAGGGGGTGACGTAGAAGCCCTCGGCCATGGGAATGGCAGGGTCTCTCTGCCGCTTGATGATATTCACCAGCATGGACACGTCCCCCACGGTTTGACGGTGGGTGCCCTCGCGGAAGTACCAGTAGAGGTTTTGGGGCACACCGAGGAAGTCGAAGACCTTCCCTGCCGCCGTGGTGGTCATCCAGGAGCCCACGGGGTTGGCCCACAGATCTCCCGCCGCCTCGGACACGAACAGCACCCGAGGGGCAATCATGGCCTTGAGAAAGTGAGCGTCGAAGGGCAGATCCTCCTCACGGTTGGCGTATTCACCCATGTCGGGTCCCAGCCAGAAGGGGAAATTGCGCCACATATCAGCCAAAGTCTCGGAACGGAAGGGTGGAATGCCGTCGCAGTAGCCCTCGATGTGGATGCGGTAGCAGCTGCAAGCCCCCGCGCAGGTCTCGTTGGGGTTGACCACGGCGGCGCGGGTGTCCAGCACGCCCGCCAGAATGGCGGTCTTACCCCCTCGGGAATGACCCGAGAAGGCGATGAGGGACAAGTCGATGAGGGGATTCTCCTTCCCCGCGCAAAGGATCTCAAGAGCATCCACGCAACGAGAGTAGCCCCATGCCCACGCGCCAAGCGCGCCAAAGGTGTAGTCGGGGTAGGTGTCGTAAAGCTGACCCTTGCGGCGACCCTCTCCTTGAATGTCGTGAGCCAGCTCGGTACGGTCGAAGAACACCCACGCTACGCCCTCATCGGTGGCGGCAGCGAGGTATTCATTGTCCATGTGGTAGGGGAAGCACATATCTCCGTCCACGATGACGGGGAAATTACGCCCCGACGCAGGCAAGACCAGCTTCATGAGGAAACTGACGGGCTTCTCCCGCGTGCCCGTGTGAATGCGGTAGGAGTGGTTCCGAGACCCGATAAACAGGGTCTCCACCTCCAAAAATTCGGGCTTGGGAGGCATTGTGCCGTACTGCAGCTCCACAGCGGTCTTGTACAGTTCGCCGCGGCGGCGCGGCCAATCGGTGGGAGTGGAGACGGGAGTACCGTCCTCAAAGGTAAAGAGGTCGGGGAGCTTTCCCAGAACCTCGTATTTGGTGACGTGAAGCAGATCTTGATTAACGGACACGGCAGAAGCCTCCTTCCTTTATACAGTGCGGAACATCTCCATCAACGGTCTCGCCCGTGTGATGGCGGCGGCGAAGTCGGGCTTGTACACGCACTCCAGACTCATGCGCTCGATGCCGGGGCAGGTCTTCAGAGCCTCCAGCACGGCCTGCAGGTCGGCCTCGTTCTCGGCATAAGGGGCATCCCGATCCACGGGGCGGGCGTAGTGGGAATGGATCAGAATGTCCGCGTTGTCGGGGAGGGTAGCCAGATCCTCGCCGTTCTTCCAATGGTGGTAAAAGTCCACCATCATGCAGGCGGCGGGGTGGTTAGCGGCGCGGGCGATCTTGGCGCCCTCGGCCACGGTGTGGATGTAGTTGCACTCGTTGCGGGAGAGAGGCTCCACCGTCACCTTCATGCCATACTTCTCGGCCACGCGGGCGCAGACGGCGAAGACGCGGGCAAACTGCACGTCGCACTCCTCCCAGGTCATGCTCTTGGGGATACCGCGGACGTAGCCGCTGCCGATGACGGCCACCTTACCGCCCCAGGCGGCGGCGCGGGC
>JAZOOM010000037.1:0-3577 GCA_045655025.1 Eubacteriales bacterium
CGAAGTAGGGAATATCATAGGACAGAAGCCCGTAGGAGGAGCCCACGCATTGGTTGAGCAGATCTCCCGCGAAGAGCATGTCTATCTGCGCCTGCTGTATGCCGGCTTTATCCAACGCGGCGGCCAAAGCAATGCGCTGCATTTCGGACTCGGCCTTCTCCCACGTGTCCTGACCGAAGCGGTCGTCGTCACCGTAGTAGTCGAAGTGCCCTCCTAAGGGGCCGCTTTGCTCCTTGGAGCCCACTACCGTGGCTGCGGAGAGAATGGAGGCGTTGGGGGATAGGATAGAGGGGGGCATAGGGGACTCCTTTCAAATTTGGGGTTGTCGGGGTGTTTGAATAGGTTGTAGGGGCGATTCACGAATCGCCCGTATAATGAAAAGGCTTTCGTACATCATGCCTTTTAGGGGCGGCGGGCGGTTCATGGATCGCCCCCACGGTTGGTCGAATCCTACCCGCTAAACAGTAATTTAAATATTTTTCAATAGTTTCCCCAATCTCCCTTGCAATATACCTGAAAATGTGGTATAATCAAATCAAGTGTAACCACAGGCGTTTTTTTCGCCTTACAATAGAATAAAGGAGAATAAAAATATGAATTTGACCGTAGGATCTCTCATAAACGGCTTCCGTGTCATTCGTGACGGTGAAGTGCCCCTTCTGAACGCCCGCTACTGGAAGCTTCAGCATGAGGCTACCGGCGCTACCCTTTACTACTCCGACCGTGACGACGGACAGATGGTCTTCTCGGTGGGCTTCCGTACCCTTCCCGAGGACGACACGGGTGTGTTCCACATTCTGGAGCATTCCTGTCTGGACGGCTCCAAGAATTATCGCTTGAAGGAGCCCTTCGTCAACCTCCTCAAGACCTCCATGGCCGTGGATCTCAACGCCATGACCTTCGAGGACAAGACCATCTACTACTTCATTTCCACCAACGAGCAGGACTACATGGACCTCATGTCGGTGTACATGGATGCCGTGTTCAATCCTCTGCTCCTCACCGACCGCCGCATCTTCGAAAAGGAGGCGTGGCATATCGAGCCCGCGGGTGACGGCAAGGTGGCCATCTCCGGCGTGGTGTTCAACGAGATGCAGGGTAACGACAACCAGCCCGACTACATCATGTGGATGCAGAACGAAAAGCAGATCTTCCCCGATCTGTTCTTCCGCTACAATTCCGGCGGCGATCCTGCGTACATCCCCGATCTGACCTACGAGCAGTTCACCGAGACCTACCACCGCTTCTACTCCTCCCAGAACGCCGTGTTCTACCTGTCGGGTAACATGGGCCTGGAGCAGGAGCTGGCCCACATCGACGCCGTACTGACCGAGAAGGGCGTTTCCTCTTATGAAAAGCCCGCTCCCGCTCCCTTGCAGGCTCCCGTGGTCAGCCCCGACGGTACCGTGTACTACCAGCTGGCGGATAATGAGGAGATCGCGGGGAATACTCACCTTATGCTGACCTACGTGCTGGGTGAGGGGAAATCCGCCGAGGTGCTGGCCTTCGCTCTCTTGTCCCGCTATCTGGCGGAGAACACCGAGTCTCCCCTGTCCAAGGCGGTTCTGGATGCGGGCGTGGGACAGGACTTCGGTATGGCCTGTGAGGGCGACTACCGCCAGCCCATGCTCTACTTCACTCTGGGCAAATCCGATCCGGAAAACGCCGAGGGCTTCCGCAAGGTGATCCTGGATACGTTGTCCGCTCTGAGTGAGAAGGGGCTGGACGCCGCACGTATCCGCGATCTGGTGGACAGCCACGAGACTGACTGCCGTCGCGCCTCCCTGTCCGTGAAGACGGGCTTCCGCATTATGGAGTCCTTCATCCGCGTTCAGGTGCAGTCCGACGATGCCGAGCCCACCAACGATCTGGCCGCTCTCCGCGAGGCTATGGCCGCCGACGACCGCTACTTCGAGCATCTCATTGAGAAGTATATCCTGAACTCCAACCACTGGGGTCTGACCAAGTGCATCCCCTCCCGTACCCTCACCGAGGAGAAGCGGGTCAAGATGAACGCCCGCTTTGAGGCCGAGGCCGAAAAGGTGAATGCCACCGAGGGCGGCTACGCCGCTCTGGAGGCCAAGATGGCCGCCTTTAACGAGTACCTCACCGCTCCCGACTCTCCCGAGGCCGAGGCATCCGTCCCCCACCTCGCGCCCGCCGACATTGACACCACCTCCAACGTCCGCGACGTGGCGGAGGAGACTGCCCCCGTGGGTGGTTGCGAGGCCAAGTCCCTGTCCTACATCACGAGCACCAACGGCATGGTCATGGCGGGTCTGCTCTTTGATCTGGGTGGACTGAGCGAGGACGAGCTGTTCTACGCCCGTTGCCTCCACGACGCTCTCATGAGCCTGCCCGCAGGGAAGTACTCGGTTCCCGAACTGACCGAAAAGTGGGTCAGCCTCCACACCAACGCCGGTCTGGGTCTGCGTGTCGAGACCACGGGGGACGCCTACATGGGGATCAACCTGGATGCTCCCGCCGAGAAGCTGGCGGATGCGGTAGCTCTTCTGAACGAGTACGTCACGGCTCCCGTTTTTGACCGCACCATCCTCTCCCGCATCTTCTCCAACGCCTCCCACATCCGTAACATGATGATCCGCCGCGGCAACATGACCGCCCTCCGTCTGGCTACCCGCGCCCTGTCTCTGGCGGGTGTGTACGACGAGTACCTGTCGGGCGAGTCGGCCTACCGCCGTCTGTCGGATTTGGCCAACCGCTTTGAGGAAAACGCCGACGCTCTGATTGCGGGCATGGCCGCCGTGTGGCAGAAGCTCACTGCCACCGTGACCCCCATCGCCTACTTCACGGGTGAGGCGGAGGCCTACGAGGCTTGGAAGGCCGCCATTGCCAAGCTGTCTGTTGGTTCGGCTATCGCTCCCAAAGCCGCTTGCCCCCTGACCCTTCTGCCTCGCGCCAACTACGCCCTCACCATTCCCGGAGAGGTCAACTACTGCGCCGAGGTATTTGATCTGGCCGACGCGGAGGTGGCCTACACCCCCAAGCTGTCGGTCATCCACACCCATTTGTACAGCAAGTATTTCTGGGATGAGATCCGCGCCAAGGGCGGTGCCTACGGCGCTTCCGCCATCGGCTTCCGTCAGGGTATCGTGGGCTTTGTGTCCTACCGCGATCCCCGCGTGAGCGACACCTTCGGGGTGTACGGCGGTGTTCCCGGATGGATCGAGGCCAATATGCCCTCCGAGGAGGAGATCGGCTCCATGATCGTTTCCACCGTGGGCTCGGCCTACTTCGCCCCCCGCAGTGAGATCGACCTGGGTAACGCCGCTATTTCCCGCTACCTCCTGGGACAGACCGCCGCCGACCGTCAGGCCGAAATCGAGACCATCCTCTCCACCACCCCCGCCGATTTCGCCGCCTACGCCGCGGCCATCCGCTTCCTGAGCGAATCCGGCAAGGGCATCAAGACCGTTCTGGGCGGCACCGACGCCATCAAAGCATCGGGAATGTTCGAGGAAACCAACATCAAAGAGCTGTAAATTGCTGTTTAACGGTGCGAAGGAGCACGGCCTCCGGCGGCTTAGAACCTTTTTGAAAAAAGGTTCTAAGAACT
>JAZOOM010000038.1:0-20905 GCA_045655025.1 Eubacteriales bacterium
GCCCTGGCCGATAAACCCAAATTTGAAAGTAGACTGAATAATTGTACTGTAAACCAAACTATTATACACTAATTTCCCATGTTTGTCAAGGTTTTGAAACAATGTTACCCCTGATTCAAACAATGTTACCTCTGATTCATATTGAGTTTGCAAAATCGTGTTATAATTTGTTTACAAAGTTAAAAAAGTTCCCCCAAGGGAAAGAAAGGATATCGGTCATGTTCAATATTTTAGTTGTTGAAGACGATTTCAATACAAGACGGCTCATGTGCGCCGTGTTGGAGCGCTACGGCTATCACCCCATTCCCACGGGAGACGGCGTGGAGGCGCTGGAGCAGCTGGACAAAAAGCACGTGGATCTCATTCTTCTGGACATCATGATGCCCCGCATGGACGGCTACGAGTTCACCCACATCCTCCGCGAGGGGGGCAATACCCTCCCCATCCTCATGGTCACCGCCAAGGAGACCCCCGCCGATAAGCACAAGGGCTTCATCATCGGCACGGACGACTACATGACCAAGCCCGTGGACGAGGAGGAAATGATCCTGCGCATTGCCGCCCTCCTCCGCCGCTCCCGCATCGTCAGCGAACGCAAGCTCACCGTAGGCTCCACGGTGCTCTACTACGATTCCCTCACCGTCCGCACAGACGGACAGGAGGTGGGTGCCGCGGGGGGCATGGAGCTGCCTCAAAAGGAGTTTTTGCTCTTGTTCAAGCTCCTGTCCTACCCCAATAAGATCTTCACCCGCCGCCAGCTCATGGATGAGATCTGGGACATGGATTCCGAGAGCGACGAGCGCACGGTGGACGTGCACGTCAGCCGCCTCCGCGACCGCTTCCGCGATAACCCCGACTTCGAAATCATCACCGTCCGCGGTCTGGGCTATAAGGCGGTTTACCTGCGATGAAGGACAAACATACCAAACGGGTAAAGCGCCTCTCACGGCGTATTCGAGGAAAGCTGGGGATCAAATCCTTCCGCGTGGAGCTGACCCTCATCATCTTCTCCCTCATGTTCCTGACCTCCGTCTTTACCGTAACGGTCTACGCCTTCCTGCGGTGGGTCTTCCCCCCCCTCAGGCAGTTCAACCCTATCGTAACTGCCGCCTCGGTGCTCATCGCCTGTACCCTCATCGGCACGGGTGTGGCGGCCATCTACACCAAATGGGTGCTGGCTCCGCTGAAGGCCATGATCCGCGCCACCGAGCAGATCTCCAAGGGAGATTTCAAGGTGCACATCCAGGAGACTCTGGATGCGAAATCCGATTTCGGCATCCTCCAGCGCTCCTTCAACCATATGGCCCGAGAGCTGGACGGCATTGAAATGTTCCGCAAGGATTTCATCAACAATTTCTCCCACGAATTCAAAACCCCCATCGTGTCCATCCGCGGCTACGCCCATCAGCTCCAAGCGGGAGGATTAACTCCCGAGGAGCAGACCGAGTACGTCCGCATCATCGCAGCCGAATCCGATAAGCTGGCCAAAATGGCCACCAACATCCTGCTTCTGTCCAAGCTGGAAAACCAAGCCATCGTCACGGATAAGACCGAGTTCTTTCTGGACGAGCAGATCCGCACCTGTCTGGTTCTGCTGGAAAAGCAATGGGATGCCAAAGAGATCGAGCTGAACGTGGATCTGGACGAGGTGCGTTACTGCTTCAACGAGGACATGCTGTCCCACCTGTGGCTGAACCTGTTCGGCAACGCCATCAAGTTCACTCCTCGGGCAGGAAGCGTTTCCTGTACGCTCCGAGCCGATGCCCAATTCGTGACGGTGACAATTTCAGACACGGGCATTGGTATGGATGACTCCACCAAACAGCATATCTTCGAAAAATTCTACCAGGGCGATACCTCCCACGCAGGCGACGGCAACGGAATAGGCCTCAACATCGTCAGCCGCATCCTGTACCTCTGCCACGGACAGATCACCATAGACAGCCGCCCCGGCGGAGGAAGCACCTTCACCGTCATCCTGCCGATCACCGTTCCCTCGCAGAAGGATACCCCCACCAATCCCGCGTAAAGGAGTCTACCCGACTATGAAACGAGCCTCACAATCCCCCCCGCCCTCGGATCCGCCCATGAAGCGTACCCGAGCCGCCCTCGTCCTCAGCATCGTATCGGCCTTTTTCCTGGTCTTGACAGTCTTGGGTGTCTGGTTCTTGCGGGAATACCTGGCCGACCCCGCTACGGTGCGGGAGGCCATCGGCGAGCATTACGTCTTGGGCGCTTTGGCCTTGGTGCTCATTTCGGCGGTGCAGGTGATTGTCGCTCTCGTCCCCGGCGAGGTAGTGGAGATCGCGGCGGGATACTGCTTCGGAAGCTGGATCGGTTCCCTTTTGTGCCTCTGCGGCATCGTGCTGGGCAGCTGTACCACCCTGCTTCTGGTGCGGCATTTCGGCAGTCGCCTGGTCTACGCCTTCTACCCCAAGGAGAAGATCGATTCCCTGCCCATTCTTCGTGAGCCCAAAAAGCGCAATACCCTGACCCTCATCCTGTTCGCCATTCCCGGCACCCCCAAGGATCTTTTGACCTACGCCATCGGTCTGACCGACATGAGCATTCCCCTCTACGTGACCCTGACCACGGCGGCGCGCTTTCCCTCGGTCATCCTCTCCACCCTCAGCGGCAACGCCGTGGGCACCAAGGACTACACCGAGGCTATCATCTTCGTCATCGTCACAGCGGTGGTCAGCGGTGTGGGTCTCCTCATCTACAACACGATTCTGAAGCGCAGAAAAGGAAAGCATACCGAAGAACCCTCCGACATGGATCCCGATTCACAGCCATAAATATACCAACAAGCCCCCCTCATCGTTGCGACGAGGGGGGTTCTTGTGAATCAAGGGATCAACGCACTTCCGAAACGTTCTTCCCTTCGGGCACCACGGCCGTCTCGCGACATGCCTCTCCGCTCTCCCGATCCGCGCCATTCCTCAAAAAAACCTGAATATGTCTCGTCTTCTTCGTAAGCCGCGCGGAGTAATCCCCCACCATGAAGCTCATGGTGGACATATACTGCATAGCCCCCGCCACCAGGAAGAAGACCGTCTGAAACATACGGGTAACCAGCACCACCGCCGAGAAGTCCGCGATGACGTCGGCGCAGTAGTAGCCGAGGATCAGGGAGATCACAATCTTGGATACCATGTTCTTCCCGGCTACCTTCTTCATGTACTCAGCGATTCCCTGCCCCATGTAGAAGGGGTCGTCGCTGTGGCCGCCCTCCCCCGTCAGCTCTCCCGCGGAGATCTCGGTCAGCTTCAGACAAACCGCCTTGGAGTAAACCTTGATCTGCCGTTTCGCCCGCTTGCGCCGCGCGATCCACAGGCGCAGTCCCACGCTCGGAAGCTCTCTGATGCTCGGGATGGGAATGGAGATCTCCTTGGGACTTCCGTCGTCATTGAAGCAGGCGTCATAGGATAGCCCCTCCGTAGACAGGATCCTCGTCCGCTGGGCCTTGTAGTTCTTGCGGTTTTCCTCCCGGCAATGCTCGTCCAGCGCGTCGATCAAGCTGCCGTCAAAGATCCTGTCCACCGCCTCGTCGTACTTCCTCCGCGGCTCGGTGACCTCCGGCTTGATCAGGCCGTCCCGCACCGCCTTGTTGTTGAACAGGGTATTGATGCTCATGGAGGCCGCGAAGGCGAGAATACTGCCCATGATGATGTCGTACAGGCTCATGCCCGTCTTGCTCGGCTGCAGGATGGCCGTGGAGGCGAAGATCAGGCACACGCCCAGAATGGTGATGTTGGAAAAATTGAGAGCAAAGATCTTGCGCAGGCTTTCCATGCGTCGGCTCTCGCCCGCGGTCTCTGCGCTTGCGCCAAAGGTCTCCAGCTTATCCATCCGTCTCCTCCTTCTTCGCCGTCGGGCTCACCACGTTGGCCACGGCATCCATGCCCCATCCCGCCGCACAGCTTCCCGCCGTGCCGAAGAGCATGGTCTTCACGTCCCCGATCAGCGGATACAGGTACTCCACTCCGACGCACACGCCGAACATGACGCCGCACAGGATCAGGAGCATCAGGTACGGGCCCTTAACCTTTCCCAAAAGGGTCAATAGCGGCTTTGCCAGCGTATGGAACTTGGACAGCAGAACGGCGGCCAGAATGATCACGCCGATCACGCCAGCGCCTGTGAGGGCCACTCCCGCCTCCTGCTCCCGAAACCACTTGGGTGCCAGCTCACGGAGCATCAGGAGGGGCACCCCCGCCGCCACGGCGGCAGAGGTTACCCGAAGCGACCCGCCCGCGATCTTACGCTTGGTCGTCGCCTTCATTGATCTCGTCACCTCCCTCGATGTCCTCGTTGGCCTCGGAACTGTTCTTGATGTCCTCGTAGCCCTTGAGGATCTCATCCTTGCGGATGGTGGTCATCCGCGCGTCCTTGATCATCTCGCTGAGTAGAAACGAGTTGGCGGCGGTCTCGCGCTTGAGGGGGCGCACCTCCTCGGTGTTCTGCTCGATGGCGTTCGCGATCTTGCCCATCTCGGTGCCCAGATCCTTGACCGCCTCGCCCACGATCCGCCCCACAGAGCTCACCATTTCCGTCACAGCCCCCGTCACCTTGCCCGCCAGCTCTACGGCGTTGTTGTTGATCTGCCCGCTGTTGGCCTTCAGTGCCTCCGATTCGCGGCTGATGGAGCGTCTGGTTCTGCGGTTGCTCACGCCGCCCGCCAGGTTCACGCCGCCCGCAATGCCGGTGATCACAGCGGCAATCACAGATTCGGGGTTGTCGGCCATCCATGCCATGGTGCTCTCCAGAGCACCCGTAATGGCCATAGTCTCTGCCCCCTCCGCGTCACTCGCGGCGCAGGGGATAGCCAGCAAAACGGCCACCAGAGCCGTTACGATGATGACGGGCATGATCTTTCTGATCTTGGTCTTACTCATGATTCTCTCCTCCAATATTCATGTGTCCCAGGGCATCGGGCTCAATCTGCCCTCTCAGATCCAGCAGCTCCCGGGTCAGCCGCTCGATCTCTCTCGCCTGTCTGTCGATGAGCAGGCGGAGCTCCATGTACCCGTTTACGTAATCAACCGCGGAGTACAGTACGCCCTTATCGACGCGGGGGCGGATGATCTTGTAGCGAATGCCGCCCTCATTCGTAAACGAGGCCCTGACGTGCCCGCGCAGTTCGGGATACACGGGCGCAAGGGTCTGTTCCGATGCGATCGCACGCCTCTTCCCCTCCACCGTGAGTGTCCCCCCCACAGCCGGCTCCGTGATCACGGTGTCCTTGTGATCGTTAACCACCACAGCCTCATGGTTATTCAACAAATAGATCTTCATATGTTTTCCTTTCTTTCTCTCCCTTCCTCTGGGCGGTTAGAGGTTGATTGGTTCGTTTACCGTAATAATGGAATCGCCGTCGATGCCCGGGGCGCAGAAGCGGAAGAACGCGGTGGTCTTTCCCTGATTTTTATGATAATACGACGTAAACGCTGTGACGTCGATTGATTTTATGTTGCCGTTTTCATCCAGCGTGCGCATTACCGAAGACTCCGTCGGCGTATCGTACATGGAAGGTGCCGGCGCGAGACTGATAAAAGACTTATCGGCATCATAAATCGCGATTCGCACATAGTTATCTGTCGGTAACGCTTCGATATTGTCTAAATATACCACCTGCTCTCCCGTCCCTGTGTTGCTCGAACCGTACCCAATCGGGATAAAGCCAGTTGTAACATACCCAGCTTTAGTGGAAGTATTTCCCGAACTACTACTCAAATAGGTGTCGGGCGTATAGCCGGCCGCATCAAGTTGGTTGACATACGATTCGGCGTAATCCATCACGCGGTCGCATCCGGCGCCGAAAATATGAGCGTAGATTTTTTTGTTCTTTCGGTCAATGTTTACGACGCAGAAGCTCGTCGCCTTTGCGGTTCCGGGCTCCTTTTCGTGGTATACAAGACTCCCATTAGCATCATACTCTGCATAAAGCTCTCCGACATCTTTTCCGGTGTTGTACCGGTTTGCGGAAATATTCGGGATACAGAAGCGCCACAGCCACGGGGTGACGGAGGTAGAGCCTGTGCGCGTGGTGGAACTGATCTGCGAATAACCACAGTTGTGGTTGTGGCCGTGGATATTACAGATGATTTCCGCTCTGTCCCCTGCTGAAAAATCATAGGTGACCACCTGCTGGGGATACGTCACCGCTCCGTCGTCTGCTGTATCTACGCGAACTGTGCACGACAACGATCCGGCTAATCCGTCCCTGTACGCCTCCAAGATCTGCATGACCGAATCATAACAGCTGGCACCGTAATGGAGCGGATGGTGTCCGAGGACCACAACACCCCATTCGCTCGGTGCTTCCTTGTCGGAAAAATCAAGAGCGGTATCGGCGAGCCATTGGATCTGCGTAGGGCTAATCCAATCGGCTCTAACCTCCTGTCCCTCTGTGACTTTCCATTCACTTGTATCGCAAGTATTGAGATATACGGCACGGATTTTTTGGTTGTCGAAATCCAAATATCCATATCCACGCTCAATGCTTGAATACGGCTTTACCCCGTCCGAATTAGCACCGATGTGGCTGAATACCTCATCAAGGGTAAGCAATCGGTCGCGGTCCTTACCGCAGTTAAGATCATGATTGCCCACGACCCAGATCTCCTCGCCCGTGGTGTCGGTGGTCTCTTTTACTGCGGTGATATCCTTCATCACCTGTTCGGCTGTATAGGTATCAGCTCCCCAAGTGTAGTCACCAAGATATGCCGTGAAATCGAGGTGAATACGCTTTTTCAATTCTCTTACACCCATTCCGGCGTATTGAGCCGATACGAGGGAATTTTCATGTGTCTCAAGGCTATTCCCGGCGTACAGGTGCATATCACTCATTACGGGGAAAACAAGAGACTTCGCCGTTCTTGTGGCTTGCACAGCTTTAGCCACTCTTTCCGCTTCGGCGGTGATGTAGGCGGGAACAGCATCACCGCCGCCCTCGCCGTAGGCATCTACGCCGATGATGGCGGCAATGGGGGATGTAATCGCAAACCCTGTTTTGAGGACGATATAGGCGAACGTCATATCCGCGTCGGGCACTTCTTCGGCCTCGGCGCGAAAGATCGAAACGCTGCTATCTCCTCCCGTCGGTGTAAACGCAATGGGATACACTGACAGCCTCGCACTGTTGGCGGTCAGTCTTGTTTCCTCGTCGGCAGGGAGCATCAGTATGATTGACCCCATATCAACGCCGCTGATCTGTACGTTTGCTACAGTGGGCGAGCCGTCTGTCCATTCGGTCATAGGGATGGTGACGGTGCCGGCGGAGGTGGCCTTGTCCAGCAGGTCGCCCACCTTGTCGTTCAGCTCATCCGCGTCCGCCTGCGCCCCGTTGATCTTCCCGATCAGCTCGGACAGAACCGAAAACTGATCCGCCGAATTGACGATCCTTGCCCCTGCGTTGTCCGCCACGTGGACCCACACCTTGGGCGTCGCCACAAGCTCTCCCAGCCCGTCGTAGACCTCAAACACAACCGTGAATACTCCCGGGGAGGTGGCGATCTCCGCGCCTCCCGCAAAGTCGTAGATGATCCTCCCTCGGTCTACCACGCAGGAGTTGGCCAGCCGTGTCCCGTCGGGCTTGATACCCGCCAGAAACGCCGTCCAATCCGGGGGCAGGGCAAAGGGTTCCCCGCGGTCGATCAGGGTCACCTCCAGCCGCCTGTTCACGTCCCCCACCGTGCAGGATACCGATTTCTGTACGACGGGGATCGCCATGTTCAGAGTCAGGCGTGTAACGGCTTGTCTTGCGTAACTCATGTGTCTTTTCTCTCCTTTCCTTGATTCTCAACCATCTGCTTGACGGCAGCGTACCACTCGGTAGCGGATGGTCTCCCGTTAGCCACCGCGGCCGTCCCAATGGATTCGGGCATTCCCGACCCATAGACGGTAGCCCCCAGGTAAGCCCGACCCACGGCACGGGCCGTTTCTCGGTCACGCTGTTCCCGCAGGATACCGTACAGAGGATACACAGTCTCATCGTATTGCCACGTCCGATTCAGCACCTTGGACAGCTTTTCCCGCGCTGTACTCATCCCGTCGAAACGCCGCATGAGAGCAAGCTCGCTAACGGTCAACAGATCCCCATCGCCCCTGCTCTTCCCTTCCCCTCGAAGCGCCTCGAATAGGGTTTGCTCAGACGGGGATGTCGTACGCTCTCCGCGGTGGGAAACTCCTCCGTAAGGCACCGCTGCGGCGTAACGGTCTTGGGCATACTCCTCTGAACCGTACAGGATCTTTTCATCCATTCCGCCCCACCTCCTGTCTCAACCGCTCGATCTCTCTATCCTTTTCCTCCAGAACACGAAGGATCTCATCCGCCATCATATTGACGTGTTTTCGTAAAGTCTCAATCTGCTCCGAGGGTGTTCCCCTCAACGGGGGGATCTTGGTTATTTTGTTTGTCATGTCATCATCGCTCCTCCGCTTTCTCAAAGATTTTGGTGATGGAAAAGATCTTACAGGGGCCAATGCCGTCAATACGCAGTCTCATATGATCGCATCGGGCCGGCAGAATAGGCATGGGCACCGTTTTCAACGTAGGGGATTCCGTAGCGGCAATCTGTATCCATCCTCCGCAGGAATCGTATTGCGCCGCTACCCTGACCGAGGAGCCCGCCTCCAGTCGGAGCTTGAGGATCACCTTGTCCAGATACCGCGCATCCGTGGTCTCCAAGCCCATGATCCCCGTCTCGGCGTACCAGTGGATCTCGGAGGGGTCGATCTCCTCGGGAACAGCATGGGCATCCGGTTCAACAGTCATGATCCTCCGAACGACCGTCTCCGTGCCTCCGACGTACGCGCGTTCGACAGCCACAAACCACATGTTGTCCCCCGCCGCCGCCATGCTCTCCACCTCGATATCGTCCTCGCGGTGCCAAAGTCCCCTGTCGGTGTCCAGCACGTACAAATGCTTGTCCGTCATCGGCCCATCCGCGTTTTTATGAAGAGCAAGATAATACTTCCCCCCGCAAGCCCCGCCTACCGCGCTGTCGTAGCCCGTCAGCCGACCCAGCGCATCCGAAACGGGAACGGGTGCCGAGCCGTCGTAGCTCATCACCGCTCCC
The DNA here is from genome assembly GCA_045655025.1 of Eubacteriales bacterium. Lineage (GTDB taxonomy): Bacteria > Bacillota > Clostridia > Oscillospirales > CAG-272 > CAMEON01. The sequence continues at coordinate 9,084 of JAZOOM010000038.1, forward strand.
GCGGACTTGTAGTAGAGAACGTTTCCTACCACAGCGGGCGATCTGTGCGCTCCTCGTGAAATACCCATGCAGGGGGTATCGTACAGCGCGTAGGTGGTAGCCGTGCTGCCTCCCACACGGTGCATATACCGTTCCTTAAAAAAGATGGGATGTCCGTCATAGTTGACCGCCCCCGTCCAAGGACCGTCCGTACCGATGGAGAAGGACACGGGAGCATCCTCGCTGTCAGCCGATCCACGCCCCCAACGGAAAAAGTCTCCGCGGGCGGAGCACAGGATCTCGTTGGAGAAATTCCCGAATCCATCGTCCCCGTAGCGACAGCCCCACAGGCGATTTCCGGCCTCGCAAACAAAATCCGGCGTGGGGATAAACCGTTCCACAACGATCTCCCGCCCCGTCACGTCCTGCTCAACGGTCAGTTGGGCTTCCGTCATCACCCCATCCATCACTAAGGCCATTCCTCCCCCCGATACCGCGTCGGTGCGGTGCATAGCCTTGACCACCTTGTGTACGCCGTCCGAGATCCCTTCCTTGATACCGTTCCCCTCGATCCAAAGTCCCCTGACCGCAAGAGTATCCCCCTCGCGGATCTCTCTCAAAAAACGGATCTGCTTGATCTCTCCCAGCATACCGTATCGCGAGTTCACGGTCAGTCTGACGCAGGCAGTCGTTTTCTCCCACCGCCCTTTCGCCTCGTCGTAACGGTACAATCCATCCGCCTCTCCAAGCTTTTGCCACAACCGTCCGTGAACGCTTCGAAGCGTCTCTCCGTTCACGTCCAGGTAGTCGCCGCTGTCTTCCCTGTACAGGAACAACGGCTCCTCCACCCGGGCGTAGTGGGGAGACGCGCCGTCGCGGTCGCACAAGGTCATGGTGGCCACTACCGCCGAGATACCGTCCTCTCCTCCGCGAAATCCGTCTTGAATACGCCCCGAATCAGCCCTGTCTACAGTATTGACGTAGATCATATCGGGCAGGATGATGATATACACCCCCATGGAGATCAACTGCTTCTCGCCGTCTTCCGCGTACCCCAAGGGAGTCAAGTCAACACACTCCTCCGAGCCGATCCAAAGCGCCGACCCATCCAAAAAAACGCCCTGATAGGTGCCTTGGGAGATAGCGGTCCTCGTGATGATGGTATGGGGATTCGTTACCCCTTCATACAGAGGCATTCCCCGTGCCTTTCGGGTGGAAAGAACGGGTGTGTCATCCGATGTCAAATTTTGCATGTCGTGAAATTCGCCGTCCTCGATCCGAGCGCGGCGGTTAAGGCCGAGAAAGGTATCTGTCACAGACACAGCCTTTTCGGCCCGGTGTAAGGTTGGATAAAACAGCGGCATCCGTTCCTCCTCACCAGTATCGCGTGGGCGGCAGAGGCCGTTGACCGCGCTCGCTGAAATACTTGTTTTTGTAGTCGCTCATGACCCGGTTATACAGAGCCATACTGCCGGACATCTTATCCATTTCTCGGGTGGTATAGTAGATCATCCCCTCCAGATAGAAGATATACAGCTCGTCGTAAGGAGACGGAACCAGCAGCTCCCGCTCCCCGTCACCCTCCCCGTAGGGGGTAAAGATCTTGCCCTCCGCCCCCTCTCGTACCGAAACGATCTCTCGGTAAACGTACTGATCCACACAGGTGAGCCACCCTCGCTTGGTCTTCTCATCCACGGTATTGGGACGCAGACAATCGACCCGTGCAATTGCTTCATTGACTTTCATGCTTCCTCCTTATGTAAGGATTTTACCAAAGGAGGCGGAGGAAACATCCTCCGCCTCCTCGTTGTTCATCGCTGGGAGTATGCGCCGCTCTTCTCGGCGTTCTCATTCATGGCGGCCTCCAGAGCGTCCTTGCGAGCGTCTCTCTTCTTGGCCAGCTTGTTCTTGCGGCGGAACTCCTCCGCGAACTTGGCGGGGACACGGTTGGTCTCCCCGCGCACCACCTGAATGCACTCGTCGTTGACGGTCAGGATCATGTACTTATCCTTGCGATCCAGGGGGTTCAGGGGCACGTCGATCTCAACGAGATCGGGCTTCTTGTTCTCTGCCATAGCTTTCATCTCCTTTTCTTAGTTTGCGTTGACCTTGGCCGACTTGGAGGAACAGCACATGAGGTCGTAGATGGCCAAATCGTCCTTGACAGCCGCGCCGTTCCACAGCTTCCAGCCCACGGAGCACCGCTGATCCAGAGGGTCAGCCGTACCGGCAGAGCCGGGAGTCTTGACGATGACCTTCACGCCCTGCCCATCCAGATCCAGCACGGAGTAGGCATCCGCGCCGAAGAACAGACAGTGGTAGACAGCGAGACCGCCCGCCTCGTCGGACTCCTTGGTGATGGCGGCAATGGAGGTCTCCACGAAGCGAACACCCTCCACGCGGCCCACCTCACCGTTCTCGAACTTGTCCGCGTTCTCCGCCTTGTTCCACTCCTTCCACTCGGGATCGCGGCGCAGGTCGGTCATAACGTCGGGGTGCACGATGGCCACGTAGTCGCCGTCAATGGCAGGCTCGATGTCGTTGGCCTTGAAGCGGTTGGCCATCTTGCGGATCTCCTCCACGGTCAGCTTGCAGGTGCCGTCCAGCGCGGACAGACTCTCCACCTCGGTGCCGTTGGCCTTAGACGCGTAGGCAGCCTGCGCTCCCTGCAGAAGCTCGTCCCGTACCAAAAGATCCTTGGTCTTGGCGGACTGGTATGCCTGAGGCTGTCTGACCTCCTTCATCAGGCGGTGGATAGCGGTCTGTGTGGCCACGTCGGTGAACATGATCCAGTCACCGTACTGCTCGATCTCGGCCTGGAAGGACGTAATGGTGAACTTGCTGGGATTGGGGGTAAGTCCCTCGGTCAAGGGATCCTTGACGGTCTCCAAATGGTGCTTCTTGAAGAAGCGCACCCCGGTGCCGCTGTTCATGGGGACGTTGACCTTGCTGCCCCACTTGGCAAAAACCAGCTTGGCCTCGTGCATCCGCACGAAATCCTCGTCGTTGATCTTGCCGAACTCGGGATCCACGTCGGGGGAGGTGCTAGTCACCATGTTATCCGCGGCGTTTTCGGGCACAGCAACGCCGGCGAACAGCTGCAGATCAAAAGCCAGTGCCCGAATGCTCATGCTTTCCTTGTTGTTACAATGATTCTTTCTCATTTTTTCTCCTTCTGCGGAGGAGTTTTTACAAATACTTCTTTTCCGCAGCCCGCAGCTGCTCCTTGCTCATTTGTCGGTAATTGAGAGTCATGACCGCGTCCCCCGTAGAACAGGCCGCCCCTTCCTCGGGACGTGCCCTGTTGGCTCGATACTCAGCCAGTGCCTCCGCCCTCGCCTGCGCTCGGACAGCCTCCATAGCCGCCGCCGACAGCTCGGCGTGGAAGGCGCTCTCATAGGCAGTCTTCATGGGAAGCCCCGCATCCACCATAGCCTTGAAGGCAGGATTTCGGGAAGCCGTTCTGAAATCAAAGCCGGGGTAAGCAGAACGAGTCTCCTCCTCCTGTCCGACCATACGTAAGAACGCCTCCTCACGGATCTCCCGAATCAGAAGAGGAGTCTCCTCCTCCGAAGCAGAGGGATTCTCGGCCGCTTCCCTGTGGAAGCTCGGCAATTCTTCCTTGTCTCCCATGGCTTGAGGAAGCTCGGAGACCTCCTCGAGAGAGGCTTCGGAATGCACCTCGTCCGCCTTCTTCTCGGTAGAATGAGGATGGTCGAGCGCCGCCTTAAGGATCGCTCCATAGTCTCCCTCGTCCACCCCATAAGCCTTAGCCAGATCCGAAAATCCCCCCCGAAGTCCGTCCAGTACAGCCGCCTTATCCGTGGCCGACTTGTAGCGAGCCGTAGCCGCCGTGTGGTGCATAAGCCCGTTCTTCTTCAAAAATTCGGCTCTTTCCTCACGGCTCATGGCATCGTAACGGTTTTGAACACTGTCGTCATTGATCGTTGCGACTTCCGCGGCGTTTTCCTCGGGGAAGCCCGTCTCGCCGCCCGCGTCATGGTCACCCGCACCGTCACCGTCTCCCGTCTCCTCCGCAAAAAATTGGAGTCCGAGGCGGAGCATGCGACCACACTCCCACGCGTTGTTGTTGAGTCTGTTCATACAGACCTCCTTTCGCCCGTCTCGTGGGCACCCGTCGTGTAAATGCGACCCGTATCGTGGGTCATCCGATATGTTTTGCCCGTCAGGGCTCAACAACTTGAATATGAATGGCATTGGGCTCAGCCTGTGCCAGTGCCGCCAGACTTTGGTAGACAGGCTCCAGGTAGGCTCTGATCCGTTTATAGGTCTTGACGTCCTTGCAAGCCACGGATACCAAAGCATACCCCTCCTGCCTGCCCACGTCGATCCGCCCCATGGAGATCCTGTCCCCGGGAATTTCGGATACGGCCTTGGCAAAGCCGAATACGACCGCCGATACAGCCGCGCATACCAGATCATGCCCCGGCTCAGCTGTCATGGCGTGCCCCTGCGCCTCCAAGCGAATGGCTTTCGCTTGATGGATGATGTGTACCTGGATCATACCGTCACACCGGCGAGGAAGCCTCTGCCGTCTCCCTTCTCGCGTTTTTGACCACCGCATGCTCTTTTCCTTCCACAGAAGACGATCCCCTCATGGAGGACGAAACAGCTCCGGTAGCCGAAAACGCATCCGTCTCCCCCAGATACTGCGCGACGAGTGCCCGCGTTTCCGCGACCACGTTGGTCTCCATGCCCTTTTCGGCACACAGATCGGAAATCGCGGCGGCATAGGTCATGAGCACGTCGGCCACCGCCTCCTTCACCTCATGATCCCGCATGTTCCCCGTGATCATCCGAACCAGCTCCTCCTTGCGGTCAAAATCCATGAGCTTCAAGCAGGCAAGAGCCTGTCTGCCCATGCTCGGCTCAAAGAATCGAGCGTTGAAGAAGGACAGGATCAGCTCGTTGTTGGCCATACGCGTGTAGGAATTTGCCTTTTCGGTGGTGATCTCCAGATCGAACAAGGGATGCGCCTTTCCGCCCCTCACGTCCCCGCGGGTCGCCAAGCCTCGGTTGTTGATCGCCAGATACTCGGTCTGCCCCGTGATCTGATCCACCACGCGGAAGTAGTGATCGTCGGTGTAGAACTGTCTGATCAACTCGATCTCCATCTGCACCACCTCTCGAAAGGCGCGAAAAGACTCACGGTTGGCGTCTCGTCCCGTCTTGCCCTGGTTCTGATCCAGAATAGCCAAACCCGATGCCGTCGTCACGCCGCCTGAAGCACCCCCCATAGCCATACCGCGGGCGTTGGTGTTGTCGTTGAGCATGTTGATGAGCCCGTCACGCAGGTTGATAATGTTGCCGTCCAGCTTGGGCATCTGCATAGGCTGAATGCCCTCCAGATCCCCGCTTACCTTGACGATCTGCTTGGAGGTGTCCAAAAAATCTCCATCGTTGAGTCCCGTTCCCTCCTTCTCGAAATATCGGGGACGGCAGGACCACAACGCCATTTCCACAATGGCCTGGCTGAGAATGTCCACGTAAGCCTGCGTATTGGAGCCTACGGACACCTTGCCGAATCCCGCCACCTGTCCCTCCAGCGGATACAGCACGTCGGGAATGAAGGGGTATAAGCCGTGGTCATACAAGCCGCGCTCACACAGCTCGGGATCGTTTTCGGTGGCATACAGGATCACGTCGCCGCAGAACTTGCAGTAGTGCAGAACCGTACGCCCATCCTCGGTCACCTTTTTGTAGTACCAATCCACCACGTCCAGCTTATGATCGGTGGGATTGTGGGGATTGCCGATCTGTCTCTCGCTGTCCCCGCTTGCGCAAGTGAGCTTGTCAAAATCCACGTGCGGATACTTGCGCTTCAGCTCACTCCCTCGCTTCCGATGTACGTAGAACACGTCGGAGGACTCTTGAAAATCCTCCACCTCCTGATCCCAGTACAGATTGAGAAGCTTGACCTTTTTGACCGAGATCTCCCCCGCGCCGCCGTCAGCATTCTTGTCCCACAGCACCGAGTAAACGCCCCAGCCCTGAATACCCTTGCACCACATGACCCGATCGTAGGTCTTTTCCAAACCGATGCGGTCATGAAGCGCGGGAAGAATGTGGGACAGCTTGGCGGCCTCTATCATATCGTCCTTGGAACGAGCCAGTACGTTGGCTCTCGGGTAGTTGTCCATGGCATCGGCATGGAAATTCTGAATGGCGTTGAAGAGGTACGCCGAGGAAGCCTCCACCTCCTCCCCCATCACCCGTTGGGCAGTACCGTCTCCCTCATAAGCGGAAGACGTCTGTTTTTTCCCCGCTTTGGTCAACGCCATGTGCCGACGGCGATACCACTGCTCATTGCGCTTGATCTCCTCGTTGAGCAAAGCCTTAGCCGCCCGAAACTCCTCCAGGGTTCTTCGAGCCTCCCTCAGCTCCTCTTGACCGATGAGGATCACAGTCTTTTTCAAAATGGCGGAGGCTTCTCCGCCCGCTTGCTTGTCCATTATCGCAGGTCTCCTTTCTTAATGTCCAGATAAAGATGCAGCGGATTCATCCGCCAGTTGTCGTTGTCCGCGCGATCTGTCGGAGGCAAAGGATTCTCCATACAGAAGTACCGCGTCTCGTCACAGATGTGATCCTCCCCGGTGGTGTCGATATCCTCCACCCTGTGAGGATCGTACCGCGCCTCCGGAAATACGCGGATAAAATCACGGCAGGTGTTGAACACGTACATCCGCGCCCGACCGTCCTTGCCGAACTTCAACCGCTCGTGCACCTGCGCCCATCCGGCGATACGGGTGTTATCCGCCTTGTTGAAGTACACCCCCTTGCGGGAAGCCTCCTCGGCAATGCTGATTCCCCCGTCCTTTTGCCAAATGGCGGGATCCGCGATCCCCAGGATCTTTCTCCCCCTCAGCATGGCGTGTTCCTTCTCCAGCCTTGCCACGTGATGGAACACGTCCGACGCGGCCATCTCCAAGCCCTCGTCCCGCCTTCCCTCCTTACACCCGTACCATTCCAAAATACGGAATGCCACTCCGTCCTGGTCAATGGCCCACCACCCGAAGGAAAATGGCTTGCGGTAACCCCAGTCAAAGGATCTGTACACCTTCCAATGCTTCGGAATCTCAAAGGGCGCAATGACGTGGGTGTATTTCCGATCCGTGTAGTGATCCGAATCGTTCCGAAACTCCCCGAACACCTGACCGTAGTAGGAATCCCAATCCCCCTCCAAAAGAGCCTTCCGCTCCGCCTCGGGCAGGGAGGCCAGCCGCGTAATGTACGCGGGATCGTTCTCCATGAGCGCCATGTTGTCGGTGACTCTGGAGGGCACGTACACGCGAGACGTTCTCCGCATCTCCACGCGCCCGTCGGGAAACTGTATCGGGATCCTCTCCCATATGGTTTTCATAGGCGGCGCGGGAGTGACGAACCGCTCCTTGACCCATCCGTGCCCCACGCCTCCGGGGTTGGCCGTAGCCCGCATGTATACCCGTGTTCCCGGGCCGTTGGGACGGTTGCGGGAAAACAAGTATTGATACTCCTCCAACGTAAAGTGGGTCAGCTCGTCAAAAGCAATGAAATCATACGCCTGCCCCTGATAGTCATACTTATTTTTCGGATGGGGCAATGACCCGAAAATAATCTTGGCTCCCGAGGAAAACCGCCACGTGTGCTTGCTCTCGTTGTACCGCGCCTTGGGGTCGATCTGCGGATAAAGCCGATAAGACTTCTCAATCAGCTCCGCCAGCTGCGGGTAGGTCTTACGGAGTATCAGGCCCTTGTAATGGCGAATGTGGATCTGCCGCAGAGCTTCCGCAATAATCGCGTCGCTCTTGCCGCCTCCCGCCGCTCCTCCGAACAGCACCTCGTCCTCAAACCGCCGCATGAACTCCTCCTGCCGCGGCTGAGGCACCCAAACCGCCCGCTTCCCCCCGTAGACCTCACCGCTTCTGTAGCGGTCGTGGAGAGAGACTCTGTTACTCATCGTCCTCCTCCGCCGTCTCAGGCTCCATCACGTCGGGAACAGGCATGAACGCGGCCTCGGCCTCTCCGACACCCTCCTGCAAAACAGGCTTCGCGCTCCATCGGCCGGACGCGCGGTTATTGAGAAAGTACACCTGAGCCCGAAAATCCCCGGGGACCACATACTCCTTGGTCTCCTCCAAGGCATACAGGTTTCCCGATCGGTCCAACGCCTGTTTTGTCTTCTTCACCGTCATTTTGCGGTCGAAGCAGTTCTTGATCAGCTCGGCTTCCACACCTCGTCGGATATCCTCGTCGATTTTCTGCTCAAGCACGCAGTTGATGGCCTCGGATCTCACGCACCACTTGTGTAATGTCGCCCGACTGATTCCGATGATCTCTGTGGCAATTTGCTCCAGGGTCAGCTCCGACGCTTCCTTTAGAATCGCCAATGCCTCCGGGGTCTCCCAGTCCTTCATTTTCAATCCCTTTGCCATTCCATCCCTCCTTTCGTTTTCATATCCTCATTCCTCACCGCAAAATAGTGATTTCACTCTTTTCCGTCCCATACTATTGACAGCGGCGCATTTTTGTGCTATACTAATTTTGCTAATCAACAAAGCAGTACCAACCGAGCTTATATAGACAGATTTCATCCCCTCGCACGTGATTCGCTGGAGGATGCCCCTATTATAACCTAGCAAACCTAGTTTGTCAATCCCACTTTTCCTGATTTAACTCAGTGCACAAACATTACGCATGCTAATTTCGCTAGGTTTGTGCAAAAAGGAGATAACTGTCATGTTCAAGGAAAGATTCACCCGTCTCTGCGTCCAAAAAGACGTCTCCCCCACCGCCGCATGCGCCGCCATTGGCCTGTCCAACGCCACCTATTCCTGCTGGACGGAAACAACCATTCCCCGAAAAACCACACTCATGAAAATTGCCGACTATTTCGGCGTCTCCGCGTCCTACCTGCTGGGTGCCGTCGATGACCCCGATCCCTTGGCACTCATAAACCCCGAAAAAAAAGATCCCCCCATGCTGACACGGCTTGAGGAGATCATGCTGGATATGAATGAAGAGGAGCTGGAGGAGCTGGAGCGGTACGCCGAATACCTACTGAGTAAAAAACGGTAATGCCCGCATTCGGGTCAAAACCGTGTGGATCTGCCGAAACTCAATGGTATGCCATGACATAACCATACACAATAAGGAGGTACATTTTGATATGACAATCGTAAAAGATGATTTCGACCTCAATCCAAAGGATGAAGGTACTGTTTCAAAAAAAGATCCCCCATCATCGGGGGCAACGGACTCGCATTGCGGAACGGAAAACAAAAAACATATCTTGGGAACAAAGGCTGAAATAGATGCGGCGCTGGAACGGCTGGCAGCCTCCTCCGGTAGCTTCCATTTTCGCTCACCTCCCCGCGAAAGCGCCATGTGCTATTCCATGGACCTCCCGCGTGAAGTTGACACCGTGTGCAAATGCGATACCTGCAGAAGTTATTTTACCATGAAGATATATGAACGTGAAGAGGATCTGATCAGAAAATATCGAGCCTTGGCAAAGAAATTCGAAGCACTGGGCCATCGTGCCGAGATCATAGTTTCCTGTAAGGATTGCGCCCAACGCTTGTATCCTTCCAAATCTTCTTGGTCGATCCACCACATTGTGTTCTCATTCACAGCCGCAGGATCGAATGTACCCGTGCTCAGCTATCCATCGCAGCGCGAGTATTATGCAGTCCCCTACAACACCGCCCTGAGCTTTTTAAATGGATCTGAAACCTTATCTCAAATTTCCGCAGAAACGCACACGTACTATGGCCCAAGCATATATTTGAGCCATATTGAGGAAGTACTTGGCATTAAGCCCACATAGAGGTACCATACATGAGAACCACGAATTTTCGCGCCCCCTTACCCAGAGTGGCCGCCCTTGAACTCACGTATCGGTGCAATCACAAATGCCTGTTTTGCTCTTGTCCATGGGAATCGGACGAAAACTATAAAAAGGACGAGCTATCCGCGGATCAATGGTTTGAGGCGATTGATGAGCTGATGAATAACGGCGTCACAGCATTTACGCTTACCGGCGGAGAACCCTTAATGCGATCGGATCTACAGCAGATCATGAAATACATCCTGCAAAAAGGTGCTCCGCTGAATCTGATCTCCAACGGTCGCAGGATTGACGACGATTTTCTGGATTTTATAGCCCAAAACAGGATATCGATCTGCATCAGTCTTCCGGGAATCGAAACCTTTGCAGAGCATACCGGGATCGATCATGTCGAGCATGTCCTTTCGCTGTTTGAGCGTACGAAGATCAGAGGAATTACCACAACGGCGAACATAGCGGTAACACGGAAAAATCTTCCCGAATTGTATGAAAATATCGCCTATGCCTTGATAAAGGGTGCTGATTACGTTTTGTTAAACCGATTTCTGCCGGGAGGCAGAGGTCTTCGCAATCAAGAATACCTGCTTACCATAGAAGAGACCAATCAGATGCTGGACATAGCGGAATCCGTACTGTCCAAGGCCAACAGGTACGGACACGTCGGCACAGAGCTTCCTTTATGCGCAATTGATCATCCGGAAGCATACAAGCACCTGAGGGTCAGCAACCTTTGTTCCGCGGCAAAAGGATTTTGTGTAGTGGATCCCAGCGGGTATATAAAGGTTTGTAACCATTCCCCCGTCCGCATATGCAGATATGACGAGCTGGAAACTCTGGAGCAAAATGAATACTGGATGCGATTCAGGAACAGAGACTATCTTCCCGAGATGTGTAAGGACTGCGACAAAAAAGACAGGTGCGACGGCGGTTGCCGCGAGGCGGCGCACGTATATTATGGAGAAATTACGTCTCCCGATCCGTTGTTTTGAGGATGCCTCTGCATATTCGGCATGCGGAAGTGTCCAATCAAGCTCGACGGCAAGCCGCATTTTTAGCTGCCTTTTATTGACTTTTCTCCCGCTTTGTGATAAAATATATAAAAATATGACTGCCACCGGGTAGTAGATGCTGAAAGCATTCGTTTACACATCGTTAGGTCTTTGAAGATGTGTATGCGAATGCTTTTTTGAGAGGTTCTATGAAAAAACTGCTTTCCTATTTTTCAAAGCTCGAAATCGTATTGTGGATTTCGTCTGTCACATTAGTTCTCGTTTCATTTCTTGTGTTTGACAGAACAAATTATCTAACGCTGATTGCTTCGTTGATTGGCGTGACCTCGTTGATTTTTAACGCCAAGGGAAATCCTTTTGGGCAGGTGTTAATGGTAGCCTTTAGCCTGCTCTACGGTATCATATCCTACACCTTCGCCTATTACGGTGAGATGATAACGTACCTCGGGATGACGATGCCTATGGCAGTATTTGCATTGATTTCCTGGCTTCGAAATCCATATAATGGCAATCGAGCTGAGGTCAAAGTGAACAGCATTAATAAATTTGAGCAAGAGCTTATGTGGATTGCGACCATAGGCGTTACTGTTTTCTTTTATTTTGTTTTAAAGCATTTCGGAACAATAAATATCATTCCAAGTACAATTTCGGTTACGACGAGCTTTCTTGCTGTATATCTGACGTTTCGCAGAAGTCCGTATTTTGCTTTGGCTTACGCCGCGAATGATATTGTATTAATCGTTCTGTGGGTAATGGCAAGCATCACAGATATTCGTTATATTTCGGTTGTCGTTTGCTTTGTTGCATTCTTGTTCAACGATATGTATGGCTTTGTCAGCTGGCAGAGAATCAAGAAAAGACAAGTAGGATAAGCTCTACGAATTCTTATGTAACTATTCAGCCAATATTTCAAATTGCTGTTTATCGGTGCGAAGGGGCACGGCCTCCGGCGGCTTAGAACCTTTTTGAAAAAAGGTTCTAAGAAC
>JAZOOM010000039.1:0-3914 GCA_045655025.1 Eubacteriales bacterium
TGGGGCGACCGCAAGGACGGCCGCCGCGTTCGCACCGCCCAGCCGATGGCCAAGATGATGCCCTTCATTATGAAGGATCGCGCCGATGCCATGAATTACTTTGCCGATGAGCTGGACGTTACCGAGACTGACGTTTTCTGCAAGAAGATGATCGCCGACGGCTACGAGGGCTTCAGCTTCCTGCACATCATGCTGGCGGCCTACGTCCGCACCATCTCCCAGAAGCCCGCGCTCAACCGCTTCATCAGCGGTCAGCGCATTTACGCCCGCCACAACATCGAGGTCAACATGACCATTAAGAAGGATCTGCGGGAGGACTCCCCCGACACCTGTATCTCGGTGATCTTTGAGCCCGACGATACCGTGGTGGACGTTTACGAGAAGTTTAACGCCGCCGTCCTGAAGGAGAAGGAGAAGGAGGATCTGGATTCCAGCTTCGATAAGACCGCGGACACGCTGGCCTCCCTGCCCCGCCCCATCCTCCGCGCCGCCATCAGCCTCCTCTTTTGGCTGGACTATCACGGCTGGATTCCCAAGTCCCTCACCGATCTGTCTCCCTTCCACGGCAGTATGATCATTACCTCCATGGGTTCTCTGGGCATCCGTCCCATCTACCATCACATCTACAACTTTGGCAATCTTCCCGTGTTCATCTCCTACGGCGTCAAGCGCACCGTCTACAAGCTCAAGCGGGACGGCTCCACCGAGCAGCGCCGCATGATGGATCTGAAGGTGGTCACCGACGGGCGCATCTGCGACGGCTTCTGCTACGCCTCGGCCTTCAAGATGATCCGCCGTCTGGTGGAGCATCCCGCCGTTCTGCTGGACAGACCCGAGCAGATCCTTGAGGATATTGACTGATCCCCTCCCCGTAACAGGAGTACTTATGCGTCACATTCTTCTCATCACCACGGGCGGCACCATCGCCTGCCGTGACAGCGGCCACGGGCTGGCCCCTGCCCTTACGGCAGAGGATCTGCTGGCCGCCGTTCCCGCCGTCACCCGTGTATGCCGGGTGGAGACCCTTCCCCTTTTCAATCTGGACTCCACCGACATGACCCCCAAGGAGTGGATGGCCGTGGCCGCCGCTGTGCGGGAGGCCTACGACCGCTACGACGGCTTCGTTATCACCCACGGCACCGACACGCTGGCCTACGCCGCCGCCACCCTGTCCTGCCTTCTTCGCCACAGCGAAAAGCCCATCGTCCTGACGGGAGCCCAGCTCCCCATGGGGGTTCCCGGCTCGGATGCTGCGGGAAACCTGAAGGATGCCTTCGCCTGGGCTCTGTCTCCGGGTGCAAGAGGCGTGCGTATCGTCTTCGCGGGTCGCGTGATCCGCGGTCTGCGAGCCCGCAAACGGCATACCACCGATCCCGATGCCTTTGAGAGCGTGGGCTGTCCCGATACCGCCCTCATTCGGGACGGGCAGATCATCCGCTACGGTGTCCCCGTGGGAAATGGGCAGGGCACCGTCACCGACAGCCCCCTCATGCCCCCCCACGCCTTTTCCGACGTGCTGGACACCCGCATCGCCCTGGCACAGCTCACCCCCGGCATGTCCCCCTTCGTCCTGCGCCACATGGCCGAGGGTCTTCATGCCCTCATTGTGGAGGGCGTGGGCATCGGCGGCATTCCCGATACCCTTGTCCCCGTCCTCACCCGCATCGCCGAGAGCGGGGTCTACCTCATCCTTACCTCCCAAGTCCCCTACGGAGAAAGTGACTTCACGGTGTACCGCGCGGGCCGCCGTATCCACGATGCCTGCGGAGGACAAGTGGTCACCGCCAGAGACATCCCCTCCGAGGCCGCCTTCGCCGCGGCCATGTGGGCCATGGCAGTCAGCGGGGATCGGGAGGAGATGGCAGAGAAATTTGAAGAAGTGCTGAGAGGCGCGGATCTGTAAAACCCAAAAAGCAACGGAGACCCACCAAGGCCTCCGTTGCTTTTGTGTTATGTAATCCGTCAAACCCGATACTCGAACGTATACTTGGCATATATGTCCACAAAATCGTAAGGATCCCCGCCGTAGCGGATCGAACCGCAAGACAGAACTTCGGGTTTTTCCGTACAGAAAAATACGTCTATAGACGAAATGAAGATGCCGCGCACGCAGATCCCGACGCGCGCACCGACTACGATGTCCTCGCAAGTGATCAAATTCACCACATCCTCATGTTCAGAGGGATCCATGATCTCTGTCCTTGTCATCTCCACCTCCTGTCTCGAGGGGAGCTGAACGACAGGCACACTGTAAAACTCGCGGAAATGCTTGGTCAGCACAATGTGCTGTAACTGTTCTTCAACGGGTAAACCGGCAAGGACGCTCCTTACGTGTGACGGAATTTCTACCCCTTCAACGGTCAAAATGGGTTTCATAAGCCTTCTTCCTCCTTGGGAACGCGGTATTCCCTTTAATTATGACCACGAGCCCTGTGCTTGTCAATGGTTTTCGACTTTTTTCGCCCTGTAAATTCGCATATGCTCGCATATTTCCCGTCAAACGAAAAAATTTCCCCGTAAAATTCTCCAAACCCCTTGACAAAATCTTCACGATGGTATATAATACCCCCATCAAAAGCGATGAGCGGAAACCCAGTAGGCCGCTATGACCCGCACAGAGAGCCGTCGGTTGGTGAAAGACGGAGGGGGCGTTACGGTTGAATTACATTCCGGGAGCTGTGTTCTCGACACAAGCCGCCGACGGGCGGGGCATGAAGGGGACAACGGGACTCGCCCGTTACAGCGATGAGGCATACAAGGTCAGTTTCGTTTGGCGAGTGGCAGGAACAACCGCTCCGTGACGGCTCTCCCCACGTGCCCGACGAGGTTCCCCCCTGTGAGGGGAGGAATAAATTGAGGTGGTACCGCGGTATATCCGCCCTCTATCCGTCAGACGGATGAGGGGCGGGTTTTTGTTTTATACGGAACCCGTTTCCATCCGACACTTCAATTTCTTCATTCGGAGGTAATCATCATGTTTGTCAAGCTTGCTATGATCGTAGCATTCTTCGCCGTCACCCTGCTTGTGGGCGTTCTGGCTGCCCGCAAGGCACGGGGCGTAGACGGCTTCGTGCTGGGCGGCCGCTCCGTCGGCCCTTGGCTCACCGCCTTCTCCTTTGGCACGTCCTACTTCTCGGCTGTTATTTTCATCGGCTACGCAGGACGCTTCGGCTGGAATTTCGGTCTGGCCTCCACCTGGGTGGGTCTGGGCAACGCCTTCATCGGCTCCCTGCTGGCATGGATGCTCCTGGGCCGCCGCACCCGCGTCATGACCCAGCACCTCGGCAGCCGCACCATGCCCGACTTCTTCGGCCTGCGCTACAAGTCCAAGGCTCTGCGCCTCGTGGCCGCCGCCATCGTCTTCATCTTCCTCATCCCCTACACCGCTTCCCTGTTCAACGGCCTCGCCCAGCTCTTCTCCGCCTCCTTCGCTCTGCCCTACTGGGGCTGGGTGCTCATCATGGCGGTGCTCACGGGTGTCTACGTCATCGTGGGCGGCTACATGGGCTCTGCCGTGAATAACTTCATTCAGGGTCTCATCATGCTGGTGGGCATCGTGGCGGTCATTGCCGCCGTGCTGAACAGCAACGGCGGTCTCATGGAGGCTGTCGCCAAGCTCTCCGAGGGCTCGGCCGCTACCTCTGCAGGGACTGAGCTGAAGGGTGCCTTCACCTCCTTCTTCGGCCCTCAGCCCCTCCAGCTCATGGGCGTGGTGGTGCTGACCATCCTGGGCACGTGGGGCCTTCCCCAGATGGTGGGCAAGTTCTACGCCAGCAAGGACGAGAGCGCCATCAAGAAGGGCACCGTCATCTCCACCTTCTTCGCCCTCGTCGTGGCGGGCGCATGCTACTTCCTCGGCGGCTTCGGCCGTCTGTACGCCGACAGCGTTGAGCTGAACGCCGCAGGCAATCCCG
>JAZOOM010000040.1:0-3099 GCA_045655025.1 Eubacteriales bacterium
CTTGTCAAACAATGCCCCTACCCATAAGAAAACAGAATGTTTGAGGTTTAGGAGCGACGAGGGCGTCGCTCCCTACGGGGGTATTGGCAACCCTAACTCACCGACAAACCCAAATTTGAACGTTGTCTAAATCATTGCAAATGTTTTCAGGAGGTACACCATGAAAAAGATGTATCGCTGGATACCCATTGGCGGTCTTTCACTGATTGGGTTGGTCGCGTCCGTGATCATTATGCAGTACAATCGGAAGCTGACGGTCAGTATAGCCATTCTGTGCGGTGTTTCCTTGCTGGTGGCTTCTATCAAGATCGCGCGCAACAAGCGTTTGGTGACGGATGCCAAAGCCTTGTGGGACGGGGAGGCGATTCGCTCAACCATCTTGCCTGCGGTGGGCTTTGTGGCGGTTACGGTGGCCTTGTCTTTTCTGTTGGATCTGATCCTTTCGTTCCTGTATTTTGTGTGCCCGATCCCCGTTTTGCCCGAGTATGAGGGCGTTGAGTATTATCAAAATCAGGAATATAAGGACTTTCGATGGGGAAAGGAAGCAAGCCGTCATTTGCCTGCTTATGAGGAACTGGAGGGGGCGACCCACGTTGAGTTTTCCTATTGTGACGAATTCTTAATGGAAACGTTGTACGTTCATACGTCCACCACCTTTACCCTGCAAGTCACCTACGATGCCGAGCGGTACGCGGCCTTGAAGGAGGAGGTGTGTCGGGACGGCACGTATTTCGGGGAGCCTTGGGAGCCGAATGACTGGTTGCTGGAAAAGGAAGCCTTGCCCCTCGGGAATTATCTCTACTACATCGTGACCTATTCGGATGAAAAACAGGCGCTGACGTACCAAGTCATCATTCTGGACAGCGGTGACCATACGTCCCGTACCACCTTCCCCGGCGTGGGCGCATAAATATATTCTACATCAAAAAGGAGCTCTGCCATGCTTTCCAACCAAGCCAAGTCCCACGTCCGCAAAATCCGCGCGGGGGGGATGCTAACGATCTGTATCCTGCTCCTGCTGTTGGTGTGCTTGTACGTCCTCATGTTTGCGGATGTCATCACACCCGAGCAGACGATCCTTGCCTGTGTCGCTCTCTACGCGGTGTATTGGTTCTCCACCCGATTCGTGAACGCGCTCACGTGGAAAAAGCACGTGTACAACCTTCTGTTTGAGGAGTTGAATGCGCCCCTGTTCGTGGAGGTTCTGGAGGGCATCAGTAAATACGATCCCTTTTCCTTGATTCAGCTCCAAAAGCTGCAGGCGGAGGGGCGTTATGCCGACGTGGTGAGCCTTTGCGCCATTCAGCTTAAAAGCCCTGCCGCCAAGCGGCACGCCCTTTCTTACCTCAACTTCATGGAAGTTGCCTACTTTCATATGGGAGACGACGGAAGGCTCAAGGAGGTCTATGAAGCCACAGAGAGGCAGATCCTGCAAAGCAAGGATCCCGTAAAGAGCCGCAAGCGGATTCCTGCCCACGAGCTCTATGGACTCTATCTGAAACGGGACTGGGAGGCTGTCGAAGCCTATATTGCCGCCAATCCTGCATCCGGCCGTTTAGCCGCCTTGAACCGCCTGCTGACACGGGCGCGGCTGGCGTTGCTTCGGGAGGATACCGAGGGGGCTGCGGAGCTTTTCCGTCGGGTTCTGGCTGAGGCACCCAACGCTCCCGTGGCGGTGGTTGCTAAGGCGCATCTGGAGGCCATAGAGCGTGGCGAGGGCTACGACAAGGCATTTCCCGAGGCTCTGCCCGATCCTCTGTTCCCCGTTGACGCGGTGATCCATGCCAAAAAGTACAAGACCACGACGGCCATGCGGCGTGTGATCCATGTTACGCTCATCGCGGTGGTCGTGGCGGCTCTCCTGTCCGCGCTGGTGATGCCCTACCTGGAGAAGAGGGCGGAAGAGTCGTACTACGACGTGGCGCGAAAGGCTATGGAGGTTGACTATGACGGTGTGGTCGTGTTCGGCGGCTCCCACCTCTTCGTAGAGGAACACACGGTGGAGAGTGTAGCGGTCTGCGCCACCGACGAGGAGTTCATGCTGGTTGCACTCTACTACTTGGAAGATCCCGACGAGGTTCTGTGCGAGCCCCTTGTGACCCTCGCCGAGGAGACCTTTGCAGGGGATGCACTCCCCAACGGCTCCTTTGAGGGGTACGTCAGCGACTACTACGCCACCTATGCCTTCTACGCATCCAAGCGGGATTTGCCCAAGGGTACTGCGTACGTGTGCCCCGTGGAGATCGGGGGACGGACGCTGTGGTTTGCCGTGACCTACGTGGGACAAAAGCCTACCGCCGAGCCGATTTGATGAGAAAACACCGTACCGCCCTCTCGGGTGATACGGTGTTCTTTCTGTATTCCGGCCTTACGGATTGCACTCCACCTTGAAGATCCCATAGCCTCTGTCGTTGCGGATGACCTCCACGGTAAGGGTGGCGGTCTTGTCCCCCGCCTTGATCTTGGCGGTCAGGGCATAGAAGGAGCCGTCTACGTTGGAATCGTAGTAGGCGGAACGCATATTCGTGTGCTTTTCCACCGTGGCTCCCTCGGCAAGGTCGATGCCCACCTCGGTCTTGACCTCCTCGGCAAAGGCGGCCAGCAAGTCCTCGGTCATGGCAGCGTCGGGGTGGTAGAGGGCGGCGGCCTCGGCGTAATTCTCGTTGTCCAAGGCCGAAAGGAGGGAGTCCATGGCGGTTTGGGTCTCCTCGCGGGTGACACCGCCCGAGCAGGCGGTCAGGGAGGCAAGAAGCAGGAGCAGGGCGGCGAGGGCAGACAGGATACGGGTGGCGGTTTTGGTTCTATACATAGGTGAAATCCTCCTTATTTTATTGTACTACCGCAATAATACACCTTGAACGGCTATTTGTCAAGAGGAAGGTAAAATTTTTCAAAAAATTGTCAATGCTCACAAATCACGATTTTGGTTTCTGTGAAATACGCCAACGAAAAGCACCGTACCGCCCTCTCGGGTGATACGGTGTTTTTCTATGCGATTTATGCGGCACCTCAAGCCTCGCCATCCATATGCGCATCCAGCTTCTTCTCGATTCTGGACAGCTCCTGGGCCACGGGGTCGGGAATATGCACCTGATCCAG
>JAZOOM010000041.1:0-1934 GCA_045655025.1 Eubacteriales bacterium
ACCTACGACTCCTGGTACTGGGCTCATCCCCCGATGTACATGCCCCAGAACTGCAATCTGGAGGACGTGGCTCACATCAAGCAGGTCGTGGATATCCCCGTGGTCTGCGCCGGCCGCATGGAGCCCGACGTGGGTGCCAAGGCCGTGGCCGACGGCCGCATCGACGGCGTGGGTATCGCCCGCCAGTTCCTGGTGGATAGCCAGTGGATCACCAAGCTCATTGAGGACCGTCTGGAGGACATTAAGCCCTGCATCTGCTGTCACGCAGGATGCTTCAATTTCTCTACCTCCAAGGGTCACGCCAATACCCAGGATCTCGCCGACACCATGGGTCTGGCTCGCTGCGCCCTGAACCCCGAGACCATGCAGTCCAAGAAGTATTCCATCCAGCCCGCCAAGAAGGCAAAGAAGATCGCCGTCATCGGCGGCGGTATTGGCGGTATGGAGGCGGCTATCCTCTGCGCCAAGCGTGGGCATACCGTTACCCTGTACGAGAAGACCGACAAGCTGGGCGGTGTGTTCATCGCCGCCGCCGCTCCTTCCTTCAAGGAGAAGGATCGTGAGCTGATCGCGTGGTACATCCGCGAGGTGGGTAAGCTCCCCATCACTGTCAAGATGAACACCGAGATCACCGACGTTAAGGCTCTGGATGCCGACGAGATCATCGTGGCCACGGGTGCCAAGGCGCGCCGCATTCCCGTCAAGGGCGCGGACACCGCCATCGAGGCCGTGGATTACCTGTTGGGCAACAAGACCGTGGGTGAGAAGGTCGTGGTCATCGGCGGCGGTCTGACGGGCTGTGAGATTGCCTACGACCTGTTCCTGCAGGGCAAGAAGCCCGTTATCGTGGAGATGCAGGACGACCTCATCACCACTCCCGGCATCTGCCTCGCCAACACCTCCTACCTCCGCGACTGCTTCAAGGCCAACAAGGTGCCCGTCCACCTCGAGACCGCCGTCTCCGAGATCAAGGCCGACGGCGTGACCGTCACCCACAAGGACGGCTCCCCCGAGACCATCCCCGCGGATTCCGTAATCCTGTCGGTGGGCTACAACCCCGCTCCCCTCTGCAAGAAGGTAAGCCATATCCACGTCATTGGTGACGCCGCAAACGTTGGCAACCTCCGCACCGTCATCTGGGGCGCTTGGGACGTTTGCATGAAACTCTGATTTTGAAGGGAGAAGAAAAATGATCCTGACACAAGAGCAACAGGCCATACTGAATGGCGAAAAGGGTGAAACTCTCGCCAAGGTTATGAAAACTCTGGTGATGTACGGCGATGCCTTTGAGGCCGAAAAGCTGGTGCCCATCACCTCTACCTACAACCATCTGGTGACCTCCTTCGGATTGAAGGTCATGTCCCCCGTGTACGATCTCATGCAGCAGATCCTTGACGCGGGCGTGGCATCGGGTCAGCAGTTCTCGGTGGACCCCCGTCCTCTGGACAAGAATGTCCCTGCCAATTTCCTGCAGAATCTGGTATTCAACAAGTTCATGTACACCAAGCAGGGCTTCTATGAGGAGCAGCTGGATAAGCTGGGTCTCATGAACAAGGACGCTTTCTCCTGCACCTGCTACATGGACGAGGTGGGCAACAAGCCGAAGAAGGGCGAGGTGCTGTCTTGGGCAGAGTCCTCCGCCGTGGTGTACGCAAACTCCGTCTTGGGCGCCCGTTGCAACCGCAATAGCGGCATTATGGACATTATGGGCTCCATCGCCGGCTACGTGCCCCATTTCGGTCTGCTGACCGACGAGGGTCGTAAGGCCACCTGGATTGTCAAGGTGGAGACCACCAAGAAGCCTGAGGCACAGCTGCTGGGTTCCGCCATCGGTATGAAGGTGATGGAGGACGTTCCCTACGTGGTGGGTCTGGATCAGTGGATTGGTGACCAACTGGACGAGGGCGCCTGTGCCTATCTGAAGGACTTTGGCG
>JAZOOM010000042.1:0-3995 GCA_045655025.1 Eubacteriales bacterium
ACTTTCAAAAAGTATTGTAAAATAATCCTTTTTTGAAAGTTTTGGGGATTCTTAAGGGACTTTTTCAAAAGTCCCTTAAGCGGGTCCAGGGCAGAGCCCTGGCCGATAAACAGCAATTTATATTTTCTCAAACAATTTTCGAAACGATTTCTGTCTCCACAAAAGGCAGAGCAGAAGGATCTCCAGCGGCGCGATCACCATATACAAGGGAATCCGCACCAGTACCGCCCATTGGTAAAATTGGAACAATCCGATGGGCTTGATGATCATGGAGCCGATAACGTGGGCGGCGGCGGCGGACAGGGCGATCTGCTTGGTGCTCCGCTCGCGGAGAATGAACCTTGCCATGAGTCCCGAAACCATACCTACCGCAAATGCCCCGAGGGTGACGATGAGGTTGGGGGGATAGATCTGGGGGGAGAGCAGGTAGCTGGTCAGGTCGGAGACGATGCCCACCATGCCCCCCGTGATGGGGCCTAAAAAGACCCCTGCGAGGATGATGGGCAGGTTCTCAAAGGTGACCCGCCACAGTCCTCCTCCGAAGTTGAGAAAGCTCTTGCAGAACATGCCGATGACCACGCTCATGGCGGCCAGCATGGCACCCAGCACCAGCCGCTTGAGGGCGGCCTTTCCGGCGGCGCGGCGGTTTTGGGTGGAATTTACGGGAACGGACATAAAAATACCTCCTTCCCCGACGACATTGGGCGGGAAAGGAGGTAGACTTCCGCAGGGGAAGGGTACGACCAATGGCCAAACGAAGCGGGATGCAAAGCGCGAACCGCAGGCTGCCTTTAGGTACGATTCCCAAAAGTCCTTTCGTCCGACAGACAACTCCCCGTCCTGTCGGCACTTGACGCCCGCACTTTTACTCTTCCATAGAATATACCCCTATTATACATCGAAAGAGACGTTCTGTCAAGGTGCGGATGCCACAAAATCGTCGGACGGAAAAGAATTTTTTTCGACAGGCGGGGAAAAGCCCTTGCAAAACCAAACGGGCTGTGCTATAATAAAAAGGAAATCACAACATTTTGTGCTCTACTCTCACGGAGGTTTCTATATATGGTTTTTTCCAGCCTGTTCTTCATATTCGCCTTTCTGGTGCTGTGCTACGGGGTCTACCTGTTCGCTCCTACGGCTAAGGCACGAAACACCGTCCTTTTGGTCTTCTCCCTGATCTTTTACGCGTGGGGAGGGCCTCCGCTGGTTCTCCTGCTCTGTCTGGAAACCCTTGTTTGCTACCTGGGCGCGCTCCTGATCCATACGGGATCACCGTATCCGAACCGTCCCGCCGATCACACCTTCCGCCGTTTCGCTCTGGCTGTTACGGTGGGGATCTGTTTGGGGCTTTTGGTGCTCTACAAGTACACGGGATTTTTCACCGACACCTTCTGCGGTCTCTTCGGTCTGGAGAATCTGATCCCCAAGGTTGCTCTGCCCATCGGTATCTCCTTCTACACCTTCCAGCTCATTTCCTACGTGGTGGACGTGTACCGATACGAAACGCCTCCCCAGCGGAGCTACGGCAAGCTCCTTCTGTACGCCGCCCTGTTCCACCAGTGCATCGCGGGCCCCATTGTCCGCTACGTGGACGTGGCGAAGGAGATCGACCGCCGTACCATGTCTCTGGACGAAACCTTCAGCGGTATGCTCCGCTTCACCGTGGGGCTGGGTAAAAAGGCGGTGTTGGCCAACACCTGTGCCGCCGTGGCGGACTC
Source organism: Eubacteriales bacterium (assembly GCA_045655025.1). Lineage (GTDB taxonomy): Bacteria > Bacillota > Clostridia > Oscillospirales > CAG-272 > CAMEON01. The sequence goes on from JAZOOM010000042.1 coordinate 1,719, forward strand.
CCTGCTGGCCGCCGACAAGCTGGCCGCAGGACAGGTATCCTCTCTGGCGGTGCTGATCGGCGTATCTGCCTACATGCTCCAGATCTATCTGGACTTCTCCGCCTACTCCGACATGGCCATCGGCATGGGCCGCATGATCGGCTTCCACTTCAAGGAGAATTTCAACTACCCCTACGTGGCCGCCTCCGTCACCGACTTTTGGCGGCGTTGGCACATCTCCCTCTCCTCCTTCTTCCGCGACTATGTCTACATACCCCTGGGCGGCAACCGTTGCTCCAAGGGGCGGCATATCTTCAACCTGCTGGTGGTCTGGGCACTTACGGGCTTTTGGCACGGCGCGTCCTGGAACTTCATTCTGTGGGGACTCTACTTTGCCCTGTTCCTGGTGCTGGAAAAGTACGTCTTCAAGTGGCAGAAGAACGCAAGTCTCCTTGCCCGCTCCCTGCGCCGCCTCTACACCCTGGCGGTGGTATGGTTCGGTTGGTTCCTGTTCCGCTTTGACGACATGGGTCTCATGGGACAGGCTCTCAAGTCCCTGTTCGGCGGTGCCAACGGCTGGAACGGCGACAATGCCCACTACACCCTGAAGAGCTACCTGTTCATCCTCATCGTAGCCATGATCGCTTGCACCCCCATCATCCCCTTCCTCTCCAAGAAACTCACCGCCGCCGCCGAAAGGAATGGCGCCGTTGGCGGTCTTGCCCGCGCCGTCACCAACACCGTGGCCGTGGTCGCTCCTGTCGCTCTGCTGATCCTGTCGGCACTTGCGCTGGTGGGAGATAGTTATAATCCGTTCCTGTATTTCAGATTTTAAGACGAGGACGTAACGAAATGTTGTAGGGGAGGGGTCTCCCCTCCCGCCGCCTCCTCAAAAATCCTTGTCATCTGTGGCTTATTCAGATTTCGGGAGGGGAAATCCCTCCCCTGCGGTTGACACGCTCCAATTTGATCTCTACACACTTACGAGGTAACACACTCTATGAACGATACAAACCATAATTCCCCCCGCTCCGCCGTGTCCGATAAGGCCAAAACGCTGGGACTTCTGATTCCCGTGGCGGTGCTCTGCGTCGGCTTCATACTGGGACTCTGTTGGTTCATCCGCCCTGCTACGTCCGAGACCGAGAAGCGGGAGCTGACCAAATTCCCCACCTTTACGATGGAATCCTTCCTGTCGGGGGAGTTCACCGATCAGGTTTCCCTGTGGTACGCCGACACCTTCCCCGGTCGTGAGGGGCTCATCAAGGCCTACCACGGCATTGAGTCCCTGTTCGGCATCCGTGACGAGCAGTTCCAGCAGGGTGACGTGGGCGACGCCGTCCCCGAGGGACAGATGCCCAGCGGCCCTGTGGAGAACCCTGACCGTCCCACCAATGGCGGTGAGGGCGGCGAGAAGGTGGGCGGCTACTACCTGTCGGGAGATACCGCCTATGAGTTGTACGCCTACTCCGAGTCGGGGGCGCGCACCTACGCCTCCCTCATGAACAGGGCCGCCGCCACGCTGGAGGGAAAGGCCAACCTCTACGATCTCATCGTGCCCCTCCATTACAGCTTCGCCCTCAGCGCCGACGTGCAGGACTCCATGTCCCTCCCCGATGCGGGAAAGTTCATCCCCTACATGTATTCGGGCATGAACGACGGAGTCAACACCGTGGACGTGTATTCCGCCCTTATGGCTCACAAGGACGAGTACATCTACTTCCGCGCCGACCACCACTGGACGGCCACGGGCGCGTACTACGCCTACGAGGCCTACTGCAAGAAGGCGGGCATCACCCCCACGCCTCTGTCCTCCTATGAGAAGCTCTCCTTTGGCGGCTTCCTGGGCACCCTGTACAGTAAGACGGGTCAGCCCACGGCTATGGGGAACAACCCCGATACGGTGGAGGCCTACGTGCCCAAGGGAACCAATGATCTGTACACCTATGACGAGAAGGGCGAGCGTACCTTGTGGCGTGGCGGAGTGGTGCGCCGTGAAACCGACAAGTTCTACGCGGCGGCGGCTTCCAAGTACAACTGCTTCATTGTGGGTGACAATCCTCTTACGGAGATCCACAACGAGAATATTGCGTCTGATCGAAAGGGAACCACCGTTCTTCTCGTGAAGGAGTCCTTCGGTAACGCCTTTGCCCCCTTCCTGGTGGACAGCTACGAGTACGTCTACGTGGTGGATTACCGCTACTACGCGGGCACTCTGTCCGAGCTGGTGGATACCAAGGGTGTGGACGATGTGATCTTCCTGAATAACGTGGTGGCGGCCACGGGCAGCGCGAGACT
>JAZOOM010000043.1:0-11625 GCA_045655025.1 Eubacteriales bacterium
TAAATATGATTATATAAAGATTTTTGGAGATCCAAGAACCTTTTGCAAAAGGTTCTTGGCGGGTGCAGGGCAGAGCCCTGCCGCCCCCGTTAAACAGCAATTTGAATGATAGTCAACCCTTTACACTGCATCGGTTCCCCACAAAAAAGCCCCCGCCACAAAGCCGTGACGGGGGACGTTGCTATAGGGGGAATCTTACTTCTGCACGAAGGTGTAGCTGCCGGGCTCAAGCTCGATCTCCAGGCACTTGCCGCAGGGGCAGATCTTGCCGTCGGCAAACTTCTTTTCAACGCCGTTGACGGTATAGGTCTCGGCGTCGGTCAGAATGGGCAGGTACAGGGTGGTGGCCACGGGGACGGTGCATTCGTAGACAAAGCCGTCGGTGGTGTCCCAGTTGGAGACGATGAGGCCGTTTACCGACTCGAAGGAGGTCTTGGCCCACTTGATGAGCTCCTGACCCTCGGGGATCTCCTCGGGACTGCGGGTGTCGGGCTTGGGCTGGAGGATGGGATGGGCGAAGCCGGGATCGGCCTCGGTGGTCTCGATGCCCGCGATGTGGCGGTACATCCACTCCTGGATCGCGCCGTAGGCGTAGTGGTTGAAGGAGTTCATGGCCACGTTACCAAAGCCCGTTGCCTTGGTGTAAGAATTCCAGCGCTCCCAGATGGTGGTTGCACCCTGGTAGATGCTGTACAGCCAAGAGGGATTCTCAGTCTGGAGGAGCAGGGAGTAGGCCAGATTGTTCTCGCCGTACTCGGCCAGCACCTCGTTGAGGATGCAAGTGCCCACGAAGCCCGTGGAGAGCTTGTAGCCGTTGTCGATGATCTTCTGCTTCAGAGCGGCCACGGCGGCGGGAATCTTGTCCTCGTCCAGAAGGCCGATGCGGAGAGCCAGCAGGTAGCCGCACTGGGTGCGGTTCTCGGGATTCAACTCACCGTTCTCGTCGCAGTACAGGGAACGGAAATGCTCGCGAACCTTGGCGTAGGTGGCCTTATAGTGCTCGGCGCGGTCGAGCTTACCGATGGCCTTGGACATGGCTTCCATGTAGAGGCAATCCAGCGCGTAGTAGGCCACGCAGATGAGGCGGGCGTCGGTGCCCTCGTAGGCCAGCCAGTCACCGTAGTGAGGATTGGGGGCGTTCATGTTGGCAGCCTCCAGCCAGCCCATGTACTTCTCCATGGAGGCGTAGTGCTCCTCGATGATGTCGGTGTCGGCGTACATCTTCCACATGGTGTAGGGAACGATGATACCCGCGTCGCTCCAAGCCGCGCCGCCAAATCCGACGACACGAACGGTGGGGATAACGTCGGGATACACGCCCGCCTCGTTCTGGGAGTCGCGGGCATCCTGGAGCCACTTGTGGAAGAAGCCGTCCACGTCGGCGTTGTAGGCGGCGGTGCAGCAGAAGGCCTGGGTGTCACCCGTCCAGCCCAGACGCTCGTCGCGCTGAGGGCAGTCGGTGGGAACGGAGAGGTAGTTGCCGCGCTGACCCCAAATGATGTTGGAGATGAGCTGATTGACCACGGGATGGGAGGTCTCCATCTTACCCGTCTCACGGGTAGCCGAGCCGATGACGGGGCAGGCCAGATTCGAGAACTCCACGTCCTCGGTGGCGGTGATCTCCAGGTAGCGGAAGCCGAAGAAGGTGAAGGTGGGGCAGTAGAATTCGCCCTCCTCTGCGCCCTTCAGCACGTAGTAAGCCTTGGCCTTGGCGGAGCGGTAGTTGATGGTGTAGATAGAGCCCTCGGGGTTGTCGTTGCCGCGGGATTCCAGACCCGAATCGTTGAGCATCTCGCCCACGCGGATCTGCACCGAGGTACCCTTTTCGCCCTTAACGGTAAAGGTAGGCCAGCCAACCATGTTCTGTCCCAGGTCGATGACGGCGGACTCGCCCTTGGCCAGCTTGAAGCTGTCCTCACCCTTGGACTCACGCACCACGTGGATCTTACCGTAGTCCGAGCCGTTGTCCTCGGTGCCGTTGTAGATCACGATGGTCTCGGGCTTGCGGGTCAGACCCTCGCGAACCATGATGGTGGGGCCCACGTGGGGGGTGACGAAAATATCGTAGCTCTCGGTGGTGACGGCATCCCAGTTCAGGCAGTTACAGCCGCGGGACAACCCACGCAGGGTGGGCTCGTTGGCGTCGTACAGTTCACCGTCCCAGATGTCGGAGGCGCGGATGGCACTGCCCCAAGCGGCCTTCCACTCCTCGTCGGTGTAGTAGACGGCCTCTCCCTTGGCATCCAGCAAATGGATGGCGGCCAGGAGGGAAATGTGGGTCTCGCCGTAGGTACCCAGAGCGATACGGCCGTTCCACCAACCGGGGGCGACGGCGATGAGGAGGGTATTCAGACCCTCGGTGAGGTAGGGAGCCAGATCGTAAGAGTAGTAGAGCACGCGCTCCTTGTAATCCGTCCAGCCGGGCTTCATCTCGTCGAAGACCTCCTTGCCGGACTCGTCCAAACGACCCACGCGGCGGCCGTTGACCCAGATATCGAACACGCCCAGAGCGGTGGCGTCGATGCGGGCGGACTTCAGATCCTCTACGGTGAACTGACGGCGGAACAGGGCGATACCGCCCACATCAGCGATGGGGGCGAACTGGTCGGCGCGACCCAGGGCGTTCTCCCAGGGGTTCTTCTTCTCCGCGTCCACGGGAGTGGGGTTGGCGTAGGTGATCCACTTGCCCAGACCACCGGTCATGTAATCCTTGCTCATAGTATCAGATTCCTTTCAGAAAATACCGCTCAGGAGGAGCGGCAGGGGGGGAGGCGGCTCGGCGGCTGCCTTCGGGGATAGTATAGCATATCTTTCGGCAATATGCAAGCGGTTTTGTGAAGAAAGTACGAAAAAATGAGGGATTTTCACGGAAAACTATGATCTGCGAGAGCGGCGGGAGGCTTGGGAGACAAGAATCCCCCGTAACGGCGTTGCGCTCGGTTACGGGGGACATATTGAGGCGGGTAAGATTCGGATGATCTTCAAATTTGGGTTTATCGGTGCGAGGGAGCACGGCCTCCGGCGGCCAAGAACCTTTTTGGAAAACCTCCTCGCTTACGCTCGGGGCAAATTTGCCTGCGGCAAAGTTTGCGAAGGTTCTTGGATCTCCAAAAACTTTCAAAAAGTATTGTAAAATAATCCTTTTTTTGAAAGTTTTGGGGATTCTTAAGGGACTCGCGATATTTGCCGAAGGCAAATTCGCCCCGAGCGTAAGCGAGGAGGTTTTCAAAAGTCCCTTAAGCGGGTGCAGGGCAGAGCCCTGCCGCCCCCGTTAAACAGCAATTTACCGCTTCGGTCTCTCCGCCTTCCCCCTCGCCGTCAGCTTGATGATGAGCATCAGGTCGTCGGGCTGCACCTTGGCCTCGTGGGCGGCGCGGCAACGGCGGATCTCCCCGCACTTGGTGCATCTGGAAATGATGACGTAGCCCTTCTTGGGATCGGGCTCAGCCGAGATGGGCTCCAGATCTCCCCCGCAGGGATTGGCGCGGTCGCCGGGATTGATGTCCACGTGCCGCGACCAGAGGCAGAAGGGACAGTGATTGCGGGAGGAGTAGCCCAGAGGCTTGACCTCCTTACCACAATGGACGCAGACAAAGCCGTCGTCCAGCTTGGAAAATCGTTTCTGTTCCATGGATATTCCTTTCATAGAATACAGGATGACTGTGAAATGGGTATGAACTCACTTGTTCTTATAGTACGCCTCCAGCACAGCCCCCGCCGCCATGGCGGAGTAGGAGCCGCCGCCCGCCCGCTCAATGACCGAGACCACGGTAATTTCGGGATTGCGGGAGGGAGCGCAGCAGACGAACAATCCGTTTTCGGTGGAGGTGGCACCCGTCTGTGCCGTACCCGTCTTGCCCGCCACGGTCACGGGGACGTTCCGCATGTAGCGGCTGACCTCCGCCGAGGTGGCCACCATCTGCTCCATGCCCTCAATGACGGTCAGACGGTGTGCGTCCGACAGGGGGAAGGTATTCAGAGGTTCGGTCTTTGTGACGAACACGTCCGCGCGATCGGAAAAGTCCCGCACCTTCAGAAGAAGGTGGGCGGCGTAGCGGTTGCCGCCGTTGACCAAGGTCGAGATGTAGACCCCCAGCTGCAACGGCGTGAAGGCGTTGTCGGACTGGCCGATAGCCGCGGCGATGGTGTCGGTGGGCTGCCAATCCAAGCCGTGCAGATCCGCGCGGTGATCGGGACCCGCCAGGGAGCCCTTTTGCTCGCCCAGCTCAATGCCCGTGTGGTCACCCAGACCCATCAGTCGGCAGTAGAGATTCATGCTGTTGATGCCTAAAAGACGGCCCGTTTCGTAGAAATAGCAGTTGCAGGACACCCGCAAGGCCTCGGCGGCGTTGATCCAGCCGTGCTGCTTTTGAGCGCCCGAGCTGTTGTGGATCCAACAATCGGGTTGGTAGCTCTGGTAGTAGGTGTACGTACCCGCGCATTCCAGCTTGGTGGAGGAGGTGATGACACCCTCGGTCAGAGCGGCGGCCACCATGGCGGGCTTGAAGGTAGAACCGGGAGCGTACAGACCGCTCAGCGCCCGATTGAACAGGGGCAGAGCCTCGTCGGCGGACAGCTCGTTGTAGTCGCGGTTGTAGGTGGTCAGATCGTAAGTGGGATAGGAGGCAATGGCCAGCACCGCCCCGCTGTTGGGATCCATGGCTACCACGGCTCCTGCCTTGCAGTCCTTGCGGTTGTAGGTGCTCTGAATGTACTCCACGTTCTCCTTCAAGGCCTCCTCGGCGGCGATCTGCAGGTGGATGTCAATGGTCAGGTACACGTCCTTCCCCGCCACGGGCTCGGTCTTCATGTACTCGCGGACAATGTTGCCGTCCGCGTCCTCCACCACCACCTTGATGCCGTCCCTGCCGTGAAGGTATTCCTCAAAAGCGGCCTCACAGCCCGACTTGCCCACCATGGCGTTCATGGCGTAGCCCAGTTCCTTGTAGTACTCCCACTCCTCGGCGTAGATGGGACCCGTCTGCCCCAGAATGTGGGAGGCATAACCGGGGTAGTTGTAGACGCGGGTGGCCTCGGTGGCAACGCCGATGCCCGCAATGCCCATTTCCTTTTCATGGGTCACGGTCTCCATGGTCACGTCACGAGCCAGCACGTAGTCATTGGCGCGGGAAAAGCCCACCGCCTCCATGCCCCACAGGACTCGGATGAGACGGTCTACGTCGGCGTTGCTGTACAGAGCCCGCCCCGCACCGTCACGGGCATCCAGCTCGTACTCCTCCACGAAGTATTCCGTGAGCCGCCGGGCGGTGATGCATCCCGAGGGGTTCGCCTCGTAGTAGTCGGTGGCATCCGCCGTGTTCATGCGCTTCTCGCTCTTGATGCGGAGAATGGCCTCCCGTCGAAGACCGTTGGCGGTCACCACGTCGGAAAAGGTGTCGTAGGTGTCCGACACGGGATCCGATACGGTGGAGCGGTAGGTGTAGCTCGGATAGTAGCCCTCAAAGGGGAATTGGTAGGTGCAGAACCTGCCGACCTCCCCGCACGCCTCCAGCATGTGGAGGGCTTGCAGAATGGCGGCGTTCCGGGATGCCATGTCGGTGGGGAGCACCGAATAGTCCATGGTCAGATTGTAGGTGTAGGCGTTGGTCACCAGCGGAACACCGTTGCGATCGTATATCTGGCCGCGGACGGCCTGCACCACCACGGTGCGCTCGGTGGTACCGTCCTGCTTGTGGCCGCCGATGTTCTCGGAATTCAGCTCCAGCATGGCCAGCCGCACGATATACACGGCACAGACCAGCAGAAAGACCGCCCCCAGCCCCCACAGGCGTATGATGCGGCGATTGCGGATGGGCATGGCGGGAGCTCCTTTCTTTGAGATGGTTACATTGGAGTTTATCGGAACGATACACTCCAATTTGCGGTTACGCGCGAATCGGAATGAGGTTAACGGCCAGGAGCAGGAGCATGATCAGAACGCAGGCGATCATGCCGGGATTCATCAGCATGTGACCGAACGTCTTGCCGCCTGCCGTTTGCAGCGTACCCTTGGACAGCTTTCGCTTATTCCACAGGGAGCAGACCAGCACCACGGCGGTGATGATGAGGCCGTAGATCCAGGCGGCCAGGAACAGAGACAAGAGTACCTGCCCGGCGGTCATGGTAGCCTCGGGATCGGTGGGGAGCAGAGTAGACAACCCGGGCAGAGCAATGCTGCCCAGGAAATTGATCACAGCGTGCATGGCCACACACCACCAGTACTTGCCGCTGCGGGTGTAGATGTAGGCCAGGATCATACCCAGCAGGAAGGCGTAGAAGAACTGGAACAGGTTGCCGTGGAACAGGCCGAAGAGCAAGCCCGACAGTAGGATAGAGGGCATCTCGCCGTAGCCGCGGGTACGATCCAACAGCAGCTTGCGGAAGATCAGCTCCTCACCCAGAGGAGCGCAAATGCAGGTGCCGATAAAGACCATCCACGTGGGGGAATTCTCAATGACATCGTTAAGCGCGTTGGCATAGTCGTAGTCCATGATCTCCGAGAGGGTCTGCATAATCACGTTGCCCACCAGATTGCCCAGATACATACAGCCCAGACCGATGACCAGCAGAACCATCCATTGGCCAAAGCCGAAGCGAGGCTTTTCATGGATGACGTTGTAGGCGTTCACATAGTCCGTGTTGTGGGACGTTACGGAAACTTTGCGAAGGATCAGGTACGCGCAGGGCAGAGCCACCAGGTACAAGGGCAGAATGGACGTCGCCCAGGTGACCCACCAGGCATCCAGCGCATCGGGAGAGACGATCAGGATCATGAACATCAGACCGTAAGCCGCCAGCATCATCACTACCGTCAGCACCGTGAGGGACAAGCCGATACGGGCAAAGGTACGGCGCACCGTCTTAGGCTCCACCGTAGCGGGAGCGGGAGCGGGGGTAGGGTCTTCGGATAACGTGTAAAAGGTTTGATCCATGAGAAACGAGCTCCTTTCCAAAATGGGATTTACGGAATTTAGGGCATCTCTAAAAACTCATCGTGCGGGGAGAGCCGAGCGAGCTCGGAGGCGAGAAGATTTTTCGTCAGCCCGCTTTGCGGGCACTAATCAAAAATCCGCGCGTATAGTGGATATGCTCACGCAATACGAAGGATTTTTGTGACGATCCCCGAGCAAGGCTCGGGCGCGAAGCTCGGGCGGAAAAGATTCCGCCGGCTGAGTTTACTCAGCATTTCGCCGTGCGAGGAGTTTTTAGACATGCCCTTTACTTAATGCGGTAATCCAGCCGAGCCCCCCACAAGGAGGGATCCTTGAGAATGCATCCCACGCCGTGGATCACGCAGTCGCGCGGACGGTCAGCCACCGTGACCCGCAGCCCCGTCTCCCGATGGATCGCCAGATCCATACCCGGCATGGCGGCGCAACCGCCCGTGAGCATGATGCCGTACCGATGGATATCGTTGGCGATAGCGGGGGATACGTCCTCCAGCAGAGACATAGCGTTGCGGGCAATGGCCGCGATGGCGGGCGTAATGGCCTCGCAGATCTCCGAGGAGAACACCTCCTGACGGGAGGCCAGTCCCGTCCGCGCGTTGCGTCCGTACACCGTCATGCTGCCTCGATCCAGGCTGTTGTCACAAACGCCGATGCGAACGCGCACCTCCTCGGCGGTGACGGCACCCACCACCAGATTCCGTTTTTGCTTCAAATAATTCATAATGGCGGCATCGAATCGCTCCCCCGCCACCTTGATGGAGCGTCCCGCCAAAATGCCGCTCAGCGCGATGGCGGCCGACTCGGACAGACCTCCGCCGATGTTGAGCACCATGCACCCCCGGTTGGCGTTGACCCGAAGCCCCGCCCCGGCGGCGGCGGCAAATATGGAGGGCACCTGCGCCACGGCACGGGCTCCCGCCTCAATGACGGTATTCTCAAAGCCGAACTGCTGTACCTGATTCATGTAGTAGGGAGCGGCCATCAGCACCACGGGACGGTTGAAGGTGGAGCAAAGCCGCTTGTTCACGAACATGGCGTGAACCATACGGGCGGCCACGTCGAACTCCGACACCAGCCCTTCCCGAATGGGGCAGGAGGCCAGAATATCCTGGGGGGTCTTGCCCAGCATTTTGCGCGCCTCGACGCCCAGCGCGACCAAATTTCTCGTCTGCCCATCAATGGCGGCGGCAGATGGACAGCGCAGGATCACACCCTCACCGGGTTTCCAAATGCGCGTATAGGTAGTGCCCAGATCCAATCCAACGTAACGAGGCATGGCAAGCCCTCCTTTCTTCCGAATTTGTCGTTTGCGATGTATCCGACCGTTCACGATCGGATCATACCGTGGCAGCCGTCAGTTTTACAGCGTGATCCCGAATACCAGCCGCAGAGTCTCGTACAGCCTGCGGACGGGAAGGCCCACCACGTTGAAGTAGTCTCCCTCAATGCCCTTGATATACCGGGCGGCGTGCCCCTGAATGGCGTAGCCTCCCGCCTTGCCGAAGGGCTCGCCCGTAGCCAGATAGGTCTCGATCTCGGCCTCGGTCATGGGCGCGAAGGTCACCCCCGTCAGCTCATGGGACGTAGCGGTACGCCCCTTGTAGCAAATGGCCAGACCGCTGGCCACGGTGTGGGTGCGCCCCTGCAGGACGGACAGCATGGCACAGGCATCCGCCTCATCCCGAGGCTTCCCCAAAAATACGCCCTCCAGGGTCACCAGCGTATCCGAGGCCAGGATCAGCGTATCCTCCTCCAAAGCCCCCTCGGCCCGCATGGCATCCTGAACGGCCATGGCCTTTTTGAGGGCGATAGCCTCCACCCGCGCGCCGGGATCGGCCAGATCACAGCTCTCGTCGGCATCGGCGGTACGGACGGTGAATTCCACTCCCAGAGTGGTGAGGATTTCCTTGCGGCGGGGAGATGCCGAGGCCAGAATCAGCTTCATAACGGTACGCTTCCTTTCATTTACGGGAGACTTTTCCATGCTACACATAGTCCTTTATATTATACCATAAAACGCAGGGAATAGCAAGGGGATTCGGGAGTAAATTTTGTTAAGATTTGTCGACGGATTCACAGAGCCTTCCCTCGCGGCAAAGAAAAAGCGACTTTTTCGGACAGGGGTTGACAAGGGCAGATCTGTTGTGTTATAATCAAGCTGCGGAAGGCTTCCACGCCGCCGACACCGCCGCAAGGAGGCAAACCTATGACACCGACACCTACCCAAAGCGCTACACTGATTGCCCTGCTCATCGCGTCCGCGATCCTGACCGTTACTTCCCTGCTCCTGTTCCTGTGGAAAAACTTATCCCGCACCCTGTCCCGCGACGTGCCCACAGCGGCCGATCGCAGCGGCTTGAACTTTGGCATTGCCATGACCTTCATCGCGTCGATCTGGTGTCTGCGTTACGCCGTGGGCTACTTCACCATTCTCTCAGCCGCTGAAAGCCAGCCCATGCTGACCCCGGTCGAGGAGTTTTTGAACAGCTTGGTTCACACCCTCCAGACCTTCAGCATGGACGAGGCCTATACCGAATACATTCTGAACGGGAAGAGCATGATTGCTGCCCTCGGAGGGACGAGCGAAGGGCTACAGAACCTTTACGGCCTGTATTCCTCCATTCTGAACACCGCCGCCCCCATCGCGGGAGGAGCCATCGTCTTTGAGATCCTGGTCAGCGTTTTTCCGACGATCCGCCTGTTCTGCAGCGGCCTTTTCGTTTGGAGAGAGAAATACTATTTCAGCGAGCTCAACGAGGCATCCTTGGCCATGGGCAAGAGCATCCGCGCCAATACGGGTAACCGATACTTCACCCGCCCCCTGCTCATTTATACCGATGCCTACGTGGACGATGAGGAGGAGAAGGGCTCGGAGCTTATGCTGGAGGCCAAGTCCATCGGTGCCATATGCGTTCGCGACGATCTCGCCCACGTGCGCAAAAGCCGCTTCGGATCTCGGAAATTCTTTCTCATTGACGAGGATGAGGAGGGTAATCTGCAAACCCTGGTGGGTCTGACCGACGAGCGCAATTATAGATTCCTGAAAAAGGCGGAGATATTCTTCTTTGCCGACAGCGACGCTTACCTGCAGATCGAAAGCCGTGTCCGTGACCGCCTGTCTTCGGACCGCGGCCTTGCCGAAAAGGACATTCCCTCCTTCATCCCTATTCTGGGCTACCGCAATCTGATCTCCAATCTGTTGACCGACATTCCTCTTTACGCCCCCCTGATCGGAAAGCGGCGTGACGAAAACGGTGTCGTGGATCTGACCGTAACCATCCTGGGTGCAGGAAAGATCGGCCTCGAGATGTTTATTTCCACGTACTGGTTCGGCCAGATGCTGAACTGCCGCCTCCACATCCGCGTGATCTCCAATCAGACTAAGGAGGAATTCTGGAACCGAGTCGATTACATCAATCCCGAGATCCGCCATACCACGAAGGAAAATGACCCCATTCTGCGCATCAACCCGCGCGGGGACATGGCGGACGTGTACGCCGACGTGGAGTACGTGCAGTGTGACGTCCTCTCCACGAGTTTCATTCAACGTCTTCTCAATCCCGAGGAGGGACAAAGTGATCTGCGGGAATCGGATTACTTCTTCGTGTCGCTGGGCTCCGATAAGGAGAACATTTCGGTTGCCAACACCGTCCGCACCTACCTGGGCCGTCACCACGTGGAAAAACGCTCCGCAAATCGGGCCGTGATCGCCTACGTGGTCTACGACAGTGGCCTTACGGACACCTTGAACCGTACCACCCGCTACACCTACTACGGTGACAAGCCCGACATCCTATCCGTAGCCATCGGCAATTTGCGGGACGTCTACAGCGTTGAAAACGTCTTTATGACCCGCCACAGCTTCCGCGCCGACCGTATGCATAAGGGGTACGTGTCCGTGCTGAAGCAGGAGGATCGGGAAAAAGCCCACAAGAAGCGTATGGACGACGATTACAAGTACTGGGCCAACCTGGCAAGAAGCCTGCACTACGGCTATGACATTTTCGCCGCGGGCTACATGGACGTTTCGGAATTTGATTATCCCTCCACAACGGATCCCGACTACATAGCCGCCCAAAATCAGGCCATTGACCGCTACTGTCAGGTCATGTCCGCCGAGATCCCGTTGCCCGAGGGGTTGGACGAAGCCTCCTTCCATACCCTTCTTCACCGCCTATCCTGGGCAGAGCACCGACGCTGGAACGCCTTCACGCGCGTCAAGGGCTTCTGCGGCACGGCAAGCTACGATGCCTACGCCCAAAAGGTCGGCTCGTACAAGCACATGGCTCTCCGCCTCCATCCCTGCCTCGTGGAATGTGACCAAAACGGCATTCGCGGAGAGCTGGACGAGAAGGGGCGCATCGTTGAGGATTCTCTCTTCCAATTTACGGTGGACGACAGCACCGACTATCTGGACCGCCTCACCATGGACCTGTATAAGAAGGGGCTCAACTCCTACGATTTCAAGCAGTACGATTACCCCGTCACCCGCATCGATTGAGACACCAAGCAATCACAACAAAAAGAGCATCTCCGCGTGGGAAATGCTCTTTTTTGTTTGCCTTGATGGCGGATCTCTTATTTACCCTGCAGGGCGCGGCGCTTCTTCATCATTTCCTTCATACGGGTCTCGGTATTCAGAATGACCTTGCGCAGGCGGATGGACTTGGGGGTG
>JAZOOM010000044.1:0-12720 GCA_045655025.1 Eubacteriales bacterium
GCGGCGGCCCCGTAGGTGCGGAAGAACTGCATGGATGCGAATTCCACCCCTTGGCCGGGTTGGCAATTCGCGCTCAGAATGTCAAAGCGCATGCCGTTGATGAGTCCGTTCCAGTTTTCCGTTTTCGTCAGATCCAGCAGGTAGTAGTGCCATTGACCGTCCCGCTTGACGTTATAGCGGTAGGTGCAAGCCTCGGTAGCGCCCGCGATACTGCCGGCACAGAGGTAGAACACCATCTGATCATGGGGATTATCCGCGAAGGAGCGCATGAGGATCACGATGTACTTATACTCGTTGGCATCCAGACTCACGTCGGCGGTTTTGAGGAGCGCGCCCGCGTTGAAGTGGGCGTAGGGGTCGTTGGTCTCAGTATTCACCTCTATGCGCAAAACGTCACCCTGAACGGGATCCGTAACGGGCAGGACGTCGGCACGGTTCGTGCTCGAGAAGTAGCTCTTGACGTTCTCCGAAAAATTGATCTTGGCGGCCACGCGGTCGCCGCCGTAGCCCGCGCTGATGAACTCCAGGGAGGTGATCACCACCTTGCGATCCAGGTGTCCCGTGAGCCAGACCTCGCCGTTGTAAAGGCAGTCGGTCAGGTCAATCTCCATAACGTCTGCTGTCGTGGAAAGAGCCGCAAGGGCTAAGCTGTCGGTGACGTTGTACTTCTCGTTATCCTTACCGTAGCTGTAGCGGCCGGAGGATTTGAGACCCAGAACGGGTGTGCGGTCATCCGATACGGTGGTGTCGGTCAGCCTGTATGTGATCCGCAGAGTCTCGTAGGCGGACAGGGGAATATTTCCCAGACGAACACCGCCGTCGGGCGGGAGAATGATGTTGCCGTCGGTAACCTTTGCCTCGCCGAACAGGGCGGCTTCCCCCTCCCTCACAATGCGGGGAAAGCTGATGAGCAATCCCGAATCCCGAATCTCGTCGGGAGAGCCGTACTTCAGATTCAGAATCGCCGCCATATCACAGGCCACGCCCATACCGTCCAATGCGCGGATATACACGTCGTAGTAGCCCTCGGGCGTTCCTTCGGGCGGGGTCAGGGTAAAGCTGAAGCCGGCGGTGCTGTGGCCGGAGTCATGGGGAATACCGGCTGAGACAAGATCGGGACGTTCACAAATGTACGGATCCGAAACGGGCATCCAAGTGATGAAGCCGCCTCCGGCGGGAATCCACGCGTACTCATAGCACGTCACACCCTCAGGAGTGGCTAACCATCCGGTGGCCTCCATGGACGCGCCCAGCTCCAGACTCATGTCCCGAAAGACGCGGATCATGGACGCCGAGCCGGCGGCGGTATGGAGCGTATCAAAGGAAAACATATAGGGAACATGGCCGCCGCCGTCGGGCTGGGCAGAGGCATTCAAGGGCAATCCGGCGAAAAGCCCCAAAACCACCGTCACCACCGCAAGGCACACGGCCAAATATGTTTTGACGGGATGATGCATGAAAGACATCCTTTCCTAGGTTTGAATATACTGCCTTCATTATACTACATTTTATCCAATTTGTGAAGTGGTTTTTGACATAAATTTGAAAATTTTTATTGAAAAAAGCATTTTTTCATCATCCCTCCCGCAATCCTTGGAATTTTCCTTTGGTTTAACTGTCGATCCACCGTGTCACTTCATTACCGAGCATGGACACGCTCGCCATATCAAGAAAACCCCACCTGCAAGGGGCAGGTGGGGTAAAATTATGTGTGAGTCAGACTGTCTGATTCAGGAATTAGTCCTTCTTCAGAGCGACAGCAGCGGCAGCGGCAGCCAGAACAGCGATAGCGCTGAAGCCGATGACGGAACCACAGCCCTTGTCAGCGGTGGTGGTGTCAGCAGCGGTGGTGTCGGCAGCGGTGGTGTCGGCAGCGGTGGTATCCTCTGCGGTGGTCTCCTCTACGGTGGGAGCAGCAGTGGTCTCCTCCTCAGTGGTCTCCTCGTCCTCAGCAGCGGTGGTCTCCTCAGGAGTGGTCTCGGAGGTGGGCAGAACTACGATACCGGTGCAGTTGAAGGTGATGCCCTCTTCGTACTCCAGCTTAGCCTGGATACCGTTGTCGTAGCAGGTCCAAGACACACCGGGGGTCACGCCATCCTCAAGCAGCTGACCGTTGGAGGTACCGGCTGCCCAAGCGCTACCGCCGTTGTCCAGATAGTACAGAGCGCAACCAATGTTCAGGGGCAGAACCTCGTCGGAACCGACGTAGATCTTGGGATCATCCTCCCATGCCTTCCAAACATAGTCGTCGTACATCTGCTGCCAGGACAGAGCGAACTCTGCAGCCCAACCGGTCTCGGTCTTAGCGGCAGCACCCTTTACGCCGTCGCCGTTAGCCTCAGACAGCCAACCGTCCTGATCGGACTCCTGACGCATGATCTCCAGAGGAGCACCGTCAGACACGCAGCCGAAGGAGTAGAAAATGTTCTTGGGGTTGGTAACACGCTCGGGATCCTCAACAACGACCTTACCCAGCTTGCCGCCGAAGTCAATGCAAACCTGGAAAGCGTCACCGGAATGGTAGTCACCGGCAGTGATGTAGGTGAAGTTAGGATCGACCACGTAGAAACCGATGTAGAGGTAGTCAGCATCAGCCACGAAGTAGGTATTGATCTGCCAACCCTCAGGCATACCGGGGTCAACCTCGCCGGCGGCACCGCCAACCCAAGAAACCATGTTGGCAGCGTCAATGGTGATCATGTTGTAATCGGCAGCAGCCCAGTCGGACATGTCACCGTCGGTCAGATCCAGCTTCTTGCCGGCGTCAGCGTCCCAAGTGATCTTAATCTCACCAACAGGGGTGAAGTCAGCAGAATCGGCAACAGCAAAGTTACCGGGAGTCCACGACACGGGGGGAACTTCTGCGGCAGAAGTAACCATGGCGCCGATAGACAGAAGCATAGCAACAGTCATAACGATTGCAAAAATCTTCTTCATGAGTAAATTTCCTCCAAATAAAATTTTTTGTGGCAGTCACGCACACACAGACCGCGTCCCCCTTGAACGCGGTGATAGCATATGTATCATACACTATAATTGTTAACGGCATGATACCAAAATGTTAACATTGTCTTGCGTGATGCGCACAGGAGATCATTTTTCCGCAAAATGACCATTCCACATTCCATATTATAGCACAATTTCACCATTTTGTCAACGGGAAACAGAAAAATCACGGCAAAGTTCATGGCAGATTCACAAATCGACTCTTACGGTCGGCTCGTCCACCGCCCTCGCTTCATTTTCATATGGAAGATAATTTACAACTTCCCTCTTGACAAAAAAGGAAAAATGAGCTACAATAGGAACGTACAATATTTCATTCCAGAAAGGAACGCAATCATGAAGAAGCTTATCGCACTTCTGCTGTGCCTGGTTCTTTGCCTGTCCGTATTCGCCGCCTGCGATAATCAGGGCGACACGGCTGAGGGCACCACCGCCGGCAACGACACCACCGCCGCCCCCACCGACGCGACCACCGAGGGTCCCACCGAGGAGACCACCGAGGCCCCCACCGAGGATGAGACTACCGAGGAGAACACCGAGGAGAGCACCTCTGACGGTGACGAGACCTCCGATCCCAACGTCGAATACGACCCCACCACCCACGTAGTCATTTCCTCCGCCGAGGATCTGATGGCCTTCAATAAGAAGGTAAACGAGGACTATGAGTTCTTCGACGACATGACCATCGTTTTCACCGCCGATATCGACATGACCGGCTACACCTGGATCCCTCTGGACGGCACCTGCCTCATGGGCACCACCTTCGAGGGCAATAACCACACCATTGCCAACCTCCAGATCGCTGACTACGAGTATGAGGTAGGCAACGCTCCCCCCAACGGTGAGAAGGGCTGTGGCTTCATTGGTTCCGCCTGCAGCGATATCACCTTCCTGAACCTGACCTTCCTGAACACCACCGTTACCGCATACGATCAGGCCGTTGCTAACTTTATTGGTTCCATCCGTACCGGCTCTGCTTGGTTCGAGAACTGCAAGTCCATCGGCTTCACCGTGAACGGTTGGATGGACTGGAACAACCAGAACAGAGATGAGGGCGGTCACGCCATCGCTATGCGTGAGGCCGGCTTCATCGGTCACATTGTGGGCGGCGGCAGCGCAACCTTCATTGATTGCGACGTTGAGAACATCACCCTCACCGGCTTCCACAACATGGCCGGCTTCGTTGGTTACGACGGCGGCGGCATGCTGGATGCCTTCAGCTTTGAGAACTGCTCCGTCAAGAATGCCAGCTTCACCTTCTCTTACTGCCTGTCTGACTCTTACACCGTGGATATGCCCCGTAAGTTCGTATCCGTATTCTACAACGGCGGTAAATGGGTAGACAATATTGACGCGTGCGTGGAGATGGAGAATACCTTCGAGAACGTAAGCTTCTACGACTACACCGACAACAACGCCGAGTACACCCCCTCCGACTTCCGTTCCTGGACACAGGAGGAGGCTGACGCGGCCGCTTAATTGACAACGGTTCTTACTACCTACGACCCGCCGCCCAAGCGGCGGGTCGATTCTTTTTCGCTATATAGTATAAGGAGAAACTCATGGCCTACAAAACCGCCGTATTCGATCTGGACGGCACCCTGCTGGACACGTTGGAGGATCTGTACCGAGCCGTCAACGCCGCCCTGGATCGTCATTTCCTCCCCCGCCGAACCCGAAACGAGGTACGCCTGTTCGTGGGAAACGGAGTGGAATTACTCATCCGCCGCGCCGTCCCTGCGGAATGCGATGAGGAGACGATCCTATCCACTCTGGCCGATTTCAAAGCCACCTACGCCGCCATCTGCAAAGACAACACCAAGCCCTACGACGGTATTCTCCCTATGCTGACCGCCCTGCGAGACAAAGGAATCCGTGTGGCCGTCGTCTCCAATAAGTTTGACACCGCCACCAAGGCACTCTGCGCCGAATACTTCGGGGATCTGGTGGAGGTCGCCATCGGAGAACGGGCAGACGTCCGCAAAAAGCCCGCCCCCGACACCGTTCTGGAGGCCTTAAAGGAGTTGGGCGTCACCACCGAGGGAGCCGTGTACGTCGGAGACTCCGACGTGGATATCCGCACCGCCGAGAACTGCGGCATGGACTGTCTGTCGGTCACGTGGGGACTCCGGGACGAGAAATTTCTGCTGGAAAACGGCGCCAAGACCCTTGTCCATACCCCCTCCGACCTCCTCTCCGTTATCATAGCATAACCCATTGATACATAACAAAAAAAGAGAAGTCACCTTCCTCACGGAAAGTGACTTCTCTTCTTCTATTCAATTCCCTTTTTAAAGGTTTTGGAGATTCCCAAGAACCCTCGCAAACTTCGCCGCAGGCGAATTTGCCCCGAGCGTAGCGAGGAGGTTCTCAAAAGGTTCTTGGGCGGGTGCCGCCGAGTTTGCTCGGCATGCAGAGCCCTGCCGTTCCCCTCACTCCTGTGCCTGCAGGAAATCAATGCAGCGCTTGACCTCTTCCAGACCGGTGGGATCCAGACCCTCGGACTCCACCACCATGCGGATGTTGTTCTTGACGGCGTACTCGCGCACCTTGAGGACGGGAGCCTCACCCTGACCCAGGGACTTGCCTGCGCCGCCCTTGAAGCCGTCCTTCAGATGGATGACCTTGACGCGGCCGGAGAGACGCTTTAGAGTCTCCACGGGATCAATGCCCGCGTTGAAGGCCCAGAAGGTGTCGATCTCGAAGTCGAAGGTGCCCCGCTTCTCCAGCTCGGAGTGGATGGTGGAGCCCCAAGGCATGACTACGAACTCGTGGCTGTGATTGTGGTAGCCCAGAGAAATGCCCTCCTCGGCCAGACGGATCTGAGCCTTGTTCATGACGGCGCAGAAGTCGATGATCTTATCCAGGGTGGACAGATCCGCGCCGGGGATGATGTAGTTGGGGTTGCCGATGGTCTTGTGGAAGGCGATGGTGGCCTCGATGTTCTCGGGGAGCAGCTCGCCCCAGCCCGAGTGAGTGCCGCTGCACTTCAGACCGTACTTGTCCTGCCACTCTTTGACCTGCTCGGCGGAGTGTCCGAAGAAGCCCGCGTACTCCACGTACTTGTAGCCCATCTCAGCGACTGCCTTGAGCGCGCCCTCGAGATCGTTGCCTGTAATGTCGCGCAGACTGAAAAGTTGAAGTCCGTATTCGGTTGCCATAGTGATTTCTCCTTATATAACAGGGCGTTTCGCCCCTTTTTTACTGTGTAACGTGTAACGCGTAACGGTTACTGATAGGCCACGGTCACCGAGGTGTCGGTGGCGTCGAAGCTGTTGCTTCCGTTGCGGTTGATGATGAAGGCGATCTCGTCTCCCTCGGCCACCGTTAGGGTGATCTCCCCGTCAGCGGGGGAGCCGTAGGTGATGAGGAGGCCGCCGTTCTTCTCGCTTCCGATCTCCACGGTCTTTCCGTTATGCTTGATGGACAGGATCACGCCGTCCCCTTGATCCGAGGCCGAGGCGAAGCTGTAGAGACAGGTGATCTCTCCCGCCTTGGGAGTCTTGAAGACCAGCGCGGCATCCACCGAGTCGGGGTGCATAGAGCCCGCCGAGATCAGGCAGAACTCCGCGTCGCCCTTCCAGCGGTTGTTCGCGGCATCAAAGGTCATGTCGGTCATACCCTTACGGGCGGCGGAGCGGTAGTACCAGTTATTCTTACCCTGCTCACTCGAATAGCCTCCGGGGAAGCTGAAAACGGGAGCGGGCTCGGTGGGCTTGGCACTTGTGAGATCGTCCACCACCTTGAGGTAGACGAACTCCCCGTTGGGGGCGGCTTTGCGGTATTGGGCAATGTAATACTCGGGGGAGCGGCGGCGGAGCAGATCCGCGAGGGACACCTCCACCGTGGGGGTATTCTCGTTGGGCTGAACCACCGCAGGGGGATTCTCCCCCAGCCACGTGGAGGAAATCTCCTGCCACACAGGGCGGTAGGCCGCATAGTCGGCATCCATGCCCCAGTTGGCGGCGCTGACGTAGGTGCATCCCCGCTCAAAGCAGACCATGCCCTGCTCCAGATACCGCTCGGGAGTCGCGCCGTTCTGGTGGGGGCCGTCAATCTCCTGGGCCAGCTCGATGGTGTCGGGGAGGCAGGAGCGCATATAGTCCATGGAGAAGTGGTGGTTCATGAGAGGACCGTCGTCCATCCAGAAGACGTCCACGTTCTCGCACAGCTCGGTGATACCGAAGGTGCCGCGGAGAGCCGAGGCGGTATCGTACACGCACCCCAGCTGGATGGCGAACTTGGTGTTCTCCGTGACCTCATCCTGAGCCATAGCCAGACGGTCGATGACGGTCTTGAGGCTCTTGTGGCGGAAGGAGTACCACAGCTGACCGAGGTTATCCGAGGCCGCCGCGGTGGGGGGCTCTACCTGATCGAAGGAGGTGTATTCCGTCCCCAGCGCGGCGTTCAGAGCCTCTACTGTACCGTAGGTATCCTGCAAAAAGCCGCGGAAGGCGGTCTTGGCGTTGTCGGAATAGTCATACTCCCCCGCGCACCAGTATTCGGTCTCGGCGTACTGGGAGAAGGCGGGGAGATAGAACAGCACCATGTCGCCGTAGCGCTCGTCGTAGTGCTTCACCGCGTCCTTGTAGAAGGCCACGCACTTTTCCACGGCAACCTCGGAGTTGAGGGAGATCTGGAGGCGGTCTCCCGTCACCGAACCGCCCATGCAGAGGTTTCCGGCCGGATCCCGCATGATCTCGGTCTCGGGGATGACGGTGTCCCCCTTGCGGCGGGTCATATCCAGAGAAATGGCCACCTTCATGCGCTTTTCCTTCACCACGTAGTCGATCATGGCGTCAAAGGCGGCGTAGTCGTAGACCCCCGCCGTCTTTTCGGCATGATGCCACGGGATATGCACCTTGATGGCGTTGAAGCCGTCGGCGGCTACGGTGTCCACGATGGTCTTGAAGGAGGACAGGGTATTGATCTCGAAATTCCAGATGCGGAAAATGAAGTAACGGTTGGTGATCTCAAGAGGTTCAACGGGCATGGTGGGTTCCTCCTCCGTGGGGATCTCGGGCTCGGTGGGGGTCTCGGTGGGGGCTTCAGTGGTGTCATTCATTGTCCCGTCGGCGGCGGTGGTGTTCTCCCCATCCGTAACGGTGTCGGCGCCGCTGTCGGCGGTGTTTTCGACCGTGGTATCCTCGGCGGTGCCGTCATGGGTACAGGCAGGGATGGCCGTGAGGATCATGCCGAGGCAGAGGAGGCACAAAAGAAATCTTTTCATGATTACCTACCTCACTCAATCCTCAAAGGGCATCTTGATGCCCAGCTCGGTCAGTCTCTTGCAGTAGCCCGCCACGCGGTCAGGGAGGTAGTCCTCCACCTTGTGGCCGTCGAAGCCCACGCTGACGCGGACGCCCGACTTGCGGACAATGGCCTGCTTTTCCTCGTCCTCAAAGAAGTTGAGGAAGTACCCATGCTGGCGGTAGCCGTGGATGGAGTCGTAGCTGACGTTCATCTCCCAGAAGATGTTCTCGTCGGCCATGCGCTTGAAGTAATCCAGAGGATCGGCACCCAGTCTTTCGATATGGGCGAACAAGTCGGTATGGGCCACGCCCACCACGGGAGTTCCGCAGCGCTTGGCGTAGGCGAAGAGGTCGCCCCCCGTTATGGACACTCCGTTATCCAGATTCTCAATGAGACAGTAATCGAAGTAGGAAATATCCGCTCCGTCGGGGAGGGAGAAATGGGGATGCTGCTCGTTTTTCAGGGTGCAAAGCTCAATGCCCCGCAGGACGTTGATGCGGTCGGCGTACTTTTCCTTAATGAGATTGATGTGGTCGTAGTAGCGGCGCAGGGTACGCTCGTAGTTGTCCAGCCCCATGTTGGCGACGGCGCAGAACATGCTGTGGCGGGCGTAGCCGATGCCGTAGTTGTGGTCGGTGATGCCGAAGGTGTCCAGCCCTCCCGCGATGGCGGCCTCCACAATGGCCTCGGGGGTGTCCTTGCCGCAGAAGGAGTAGTAGGTGTGGGAATGAAGATCCTGAAGCATAGGGGGATTCCTCCTTTATGTATGAGGTATAGGGAAGTGCGCTCGGATTTCTTTTATTATAACACATATCCGACGCTTTTTCAAGGTCTTTGGCATTCTTTATGGAATAAAAACGGGGAAGGTATGATGGTCATACCTTCCCCGATCCGTCTTTATTGAGCCGAGTTAGCAATCATAGTGTCAACAACGTCAAGAATCTTTTTTTGCTCATGTAAAGGAAGTCCCTGTAGTTTTTCCGACAGTTGACTCGCCTTTATTTTCGACGAGGAGCGGACAACATCTTGGAACACCTCATCGGCGGAACAGTTAAGTGTGTTAAGAATATCGACGAGCAAATCCAATTTGATGTTATATACACCTCTTTCGAGTGCAGAAAGATAGTGGGGGCTTATATTCACTCTTTCGGCCAGCTGCTCTTGGGTAAACCCTTTCTGCTTTCTGATTTCTTGAATTTTTCTGCCTATAATCTTTTGTGTCATTCCTTCACCATCTCCTATAATCATACTGTTAACAGTATAATCAATATTCGATTACTTATGAAGGACGGAAAATGATTATAGTAATCGTATTTCGATTACTATAATCAAAAAAATAAAAGGCTTTATGGTTTCAACAACTTAAATACTGATTACTGTATATGGCTTCTTTGCCTTTTTTGCATTCTCAATCATATTTTTTGTGCCCCTTGATTTACCGTCCCAAAAAACAAGAACTGCGTCTGCTATTCGCGCCATCTGAGCATTTCTTCGCGGTCCGGCATACTTCCCATACTTATCCCATTCTGCGGGAAATCGTTCAATGGTCAAGTTGTGTTCGGCAGCATATTTCTCACCGAGCTTGTCTGCACCCTCGGCACAGCCACTCACAATGATAACAGAATATTCTGCATCAAGTTTTTGAAGGATCTTTTCAATTTCTGATGAAGCAACTGAATAATCATGAAAGGTTCGGCATCCGGCCACCACTAACCGATAATCTTTGGGCATAGTTACCCCTCCTTTGTAATTGGTTTTCGATTACATTATACCCCTTTTAGTGCCAAATTGCAAGACAAACGGGGCATTTTCAAAAAAACTATCTTACAGAAAAACCCCTTGGTCAAGGAAAACCTCAACCAAGGGGAAAATTTCTTTTATGCCATTAAGCTATAAGGCAAGAATTACTTGCTCTTGATAGCAGCCTGAGCAGCAGCCAGACGAGCGATCGGCACACGGAAGGGAGAGCAGGAAACGTAGTCCAGACCCAGCTCGTGGCAGAACTCGACGGACGTGGGATCACCACCGTGCTCACCGCAGATACCGATGTGCAGAGCGGAGTTGTTAGCGCGACCCTCGGTGCAAGCCATCTTCATCAGCTTACCAACACCGGTCTGGTCGAGACGAGCGAAGGGATCGTTCTCGAAGATCTTGGTGTCGTAGTAAGCGTTCAGGAACTTACCGGCATCGTCACGGGAGAAGCCGAAGGTCATCTGGGTCAGGTCGTTAGTACCGAAGCAGAAGAAGTCAGCGTTACGTGCGATCTCGTCAGCGGTCAGGCATGCGCGAGGAATCTCGATCATGGTACCGACCTCGTACTTCAGCTCGACACCGGCAGCGGCGATCTCAGCATCAGCGGTAGCGACGACAACGTTCTTGACGTACTTCAGCTCCTTGACCTCGCCTACCAGAGGAATCATGATCTCGGGAACCATATCCCAGTCGGGATGAGCCTTCTGGACGTTGATGGCGGCGCGGATCACGGCCTTGGTCTGCATAGCGGCGATCTCGGGATAGGTGACAGCCAGACGGCAGCCACGGTGACCCATCATGGGGTTGAACTCATGCAGAGAGGAAAGGATGGTCTTGATCTGCTCGACGGTCTTACCCTGAGCGGCGGCCAGAGCGGCGATCTCCCCCTCAGTGGTAGGAACGAACTCGTGCAGGGGGGGATCCAGGAAACGGATGCAAACGCGGGTACCCTCGAGAGCCTCGTAGATCTTCTCGAAGTCGCTCTGCTGGTAGGGCAGGATCTTAGCCAGAGCGACCTCGCGCTCAGCGGCGGTATCGGAGCAGATCATCTCGCGGAAAGCGGCGATACGATCAGCCTCGAAGAACATATGCTCGGTACGGCACAGACCGATACCCTCAGCGCCCAGCTCGCGAGCCTTCTTAGCGTCGGCGGGAGTGTCGGCGTTGGTGCGGACCTTCAGGGTGCGGAACTTGTCAGCCCAGCCCATGATGGTGCCGAAGTTGCCGGAGATCTCAGCGTCAACGGTGGGGATGATACCGTCGTAGATCTTACCGGTGGAACCGTCGATGGAGATGTAGTCGCCCTCGACGTAGGTCTTGCCGGCCAGAGTGAACTTCTTGTTCTCCTCGTCCATAGCGATCTCACCGCAACCGGAAACGCAGCACTTACCCATACCGCGGGCAACGACGGCTGCGTGGGAGGTCATACCACCGCGGACAGTCAGGATACCCTGAGAAGCCTTCATACCGGTGATGTCCTCGGGAGAGGTCTCCAGACGAACCAGAACGACCTTCTTACCGGCGTTGTGCCAAGCCTCAGCGTCCTCAGCGGAGAAGACGACCTGACCGCAAGCGGCACCGGGAGAAGCGCCCAGACCCTTACCGACAGGGTTAGCTGCCTTCAGAGCCTTAGCATCGAACTGGGGATGGAGCAGAGTGTCGAGGTTACGAGGATCGATCATCAGAACGGCCTCCTCCTCGGTCTTGTGACCCTCGGCAACCAGATCAACAGCGATCTGCAGAGCTGCGGGAGCAGTTCTCTTACCGTTACGGGTCTGGAGCATGTAGAGCTTACCGTGCTCAACGGTGAACTCCATGTCCTGCATATCGTGATAGTGGTTCTCGAGGATCTCGCAGACCTTAACGAACTGCTCGTAAGCCTCGGGGAACTTCTCAGCCATCTGAGCGATGGGCATGGGAGTACGAACGCCTGCAACCACGTCCTCACCCTGAGCGTTGGTCAGGAACTCACCCATCATCTTCTTCTCGCCGGTAGCGGGATCGCGGGTGAATGCAACACCGGTGCCGCAGTCGTCACCCATGTTACCGAATGCCATTGCCTGTACGTTTACAGCGGTACCCCAAGAGTAGGGAATATCGTTGTCACGACGGTATACGTTTGCGCGGGGGTTGTCCCAAGAACGGAACACGGCCTTGACGGCGCCCATGAGCTGCTCCTTGGGGTCGGAGGGGAAGTCGGAACCGATCTTAGCCTTGTACTCGGCCTTGAACTGGTTAGCCAGCTCCTTCAGGTCCTCAGCGGTCAGCTCGACGTCGAGCTTCACGCCCTTCTCTTCCTTCATCTTGTCGATGAGCTCCTCGAAGTACTTCTTACCGACCTCCATAACGACGTCGGAGTACATCTGGATGAATCTTCTGTAGCAGTCGTAAGCCCAACGAGCGTTGCCGGACTTCTCGGCCATAACCTCAACGACCTGCTCGTTGAGACCCAGGTTCAGGATGGTATCCATCATACCGGGCATGGATGCGCGGGCACCGGAACGAACGGAAACCAGCAGGGGGTTCTCCAGGTCACCGAACTTCTTGCCGGTAACACCCTCCATCTTGACGATGTACTCGTTGATCTCAGCCATGATCTCAGGGTTGATCTGGCGGCCGTCCTCGTAGTACTGGGTGCAGGCCTCGGTGCTGATGGTGAAGCCCTGGGGAACAGGCAGACCGATGTTGGTCATCTCGGCAAGGTTGGCA
>JAZOOM010000045.1:0-3091 GCA_045655025.1 Eubacteriales bacterium
GTTTATCGGGCCGAAGGCCCGTCACGCCCGAAGGGCATCTCACGCCGCAAGGCATATCGTGTGCGAAGCACATATCGCGCCGCAGGCATCTCGTTCACCGTAAAAATGATTGAGCTTTTTTGCTTTTTAGCGATATACCCCTTCGGGGTGCGATATGCCTTGCGGCACGATATACCGCTCGGGGTGGAACCCTCGCGGTACGATATGCGCCCTTATGGGCGCGTGAATCACCCCGACAAACCCAAATTTCAAATCCCTTCCCAATCAAAAAGCTCTGCCCGCAAGGACAGAGCTTTTTCGCTTTATTCACTTCATTCCACTAAAAACTCGATGGACGAGAACAGCACGAAGGTTCCCGGCAGCGCGTCAATGGTGATATATACAGGCCCCTTGTACGTGACCTTGCTGAGGTCGATCTCAATGGCCTGGACTCGCCATCCCTTCAGCGTATAATCCGCGTAGGCGATGATATCCTTCTCCTCAGGCGACATCATCTGGTCTGTATCGGCCTTGGTCAGCATGACGCGGTTGTGGGGGTTGCTGTTATAGCGATTCTGTGTAGTCGCGCTGTTGTCACAGCCGAAGTAGATCACGACCTTGTCGTACTTGGAAAGATCCACCGTTCCCACGCCGATAGCGCCCTGGTGTATGAGTGCGCCCTTCTCCACGCCTCCCGCGGCCACCATGCCGTTGGAGGTATCCTGGATGTGGGGATTGTGACCTGAGACTGTCCAGGAGTCGATGGGCACGTTCCAGTAGGAGCCGTCCAGCTTCACAGGATTCCGGGTCAGGTTCACGGTGTAGTCACGAATGACGCTCACAACGCCCTCATCCAGACGAACGCAGAACTGTACCTTGTTCTCTCCCAGCTTCAGAGCCTCGGAAGTCAGTCCGCCGCTGAAACGGGAGCAGTTCTTTGCCCCCAGCTTCTTGGCCATATCCACTACCGACGCCTCGGCCTCCTTGGCGTAGCTCTCGGAAAAGAACTCCTCTCCGTTGACGATGTAGCCGAACTCGTACTCCTTGGAGTCAAAGGCCACCCAGCCCCAGTCTACGAAAACCGCCACTTGGTCGATGCCCATGGTGATGACACGGCTTTTCCAGCTGTCGTACTGCCCCACCTCATAGGCAAGGCCAATCTCCTTACCCATGTTGTTGAGGTAGCGGAGTCCTTCGTTGGAGGTATAGACCAGCTTACCGGGGCCTGTAAACTCGGGTTCAGGCTCTGTCTCGGGCTCGGTGGGAGCCTCGGTATCGGATTCGGTCTCTGTGGAGGACGTGGCCTCCTCGGAGGACTCCTCCGAAGGGGTCTCGGACTCAGGAGCGGTATCGGCAGACTCCTCGGTCTCTGTGTCGGTATCGGGAACCGTTGCGGTATCCTCCGAGACGGTCTCCTCGGTGACTCCCGTATCCATGGTATCGGTCTCGGAGGGAGCATCACTGTCGCAAGCGGCCAGAGCCACCGCCATACACAGCAAAAGCGCCCCTATCCATATCAGTTTTTTCATATTCCTCACAGCAAATATCCTTTCTCGGATCATTGACACCATTATACAGTATTCGCCCCAAAAAATCAAGTACAACCGAAAAAGATTCATAAAGAATTCACCGTATGGAGACAGAACCGCACAAGAGAAAGGGACACCGCCCGAGAGCGGCATCCCTTGAAATCTACGGTCGGCGGAAATTACTCCACCTCAATCACTCCGTCTTCCTTGACGGTGACGGTCATGCCGTCCTTGACGTAAGCGAGGAACTCGTCGCCCAGACAGTCAACCACGGGCATGGACACGCCCTCCACCCACACGTCGGCCAGAATGGCGCCGGCGGCGGCGAGGGAGTCGATGTGACCCGAGAAGAGCATACAGGCGGGATTCTTACCCATGGCGCAGGCGCAGTACAGCACCAGTCCGCCCGTGGTGGAGCCGATGGTCTGGGGCAGGCAGAGAGCCTTGCCGATCATGGGCTTACCGTGGATATCATGGTTATTCTGATCTCCGCACTTCACTTCCTTGTCTCCGAACTGGAGAGCCATCTGGAAGGAGGCCAGAGTGTTGAAGCCTTCGGTAGTGACCAGAGCCTCGGCCTTGCAGGTGCCGGGGGTCACGACTCTGCCTTGAAACTGTTTCATATCACTTTCCCTCCTTCGTAATGGCGGTGAGAATTTCCGCATCGGTGTAGTAACGTGCGCTGGTGTAAGTGCGGAGCTTGTTGGACGAGGTAATGACGGGCATCTTCTTGCACAGGGGGTTGTTCATGTACATGAGGGGGCAGATGTAGGAGGTGATCACGCCCGTAGCCTTCAGCCGCGCGGCGTACTCCGTCTTGTTGAAGGCCTCCAGCACCTTGGGGGCGGCGGTCAGAACGGTGGGGGTCAGTACCTTCTTCTTGCCGCTCTCCTTGAGGCCTGCCTCGATCTTGTCGGTCCAGTCCTTGAGCTGCTCCAAAGAGAGGTGAGGACAGCCCACGAAGCAGAGCTTGGGGGTGGCGTCGGGATTCTTCCACATGACAGGATAGTTGGCCTGCACGCGAGCCAGCTCGGCGTCGTCGATAATGTACTCCTTGGCACCCTCGGCTATGAGAGACTCACCCATCTCCACGGCCTCGGGGGTGAGGTTTGCGATGTGGTACAGACCCACCGCACCATTGGAAGCAGTAGCCGCGCCAAAGTCCTTCAGGTAGGAGCAGGCGGCGTCGTTCAGCTCGGTGCCGATCCACTGATCCAGACCCACCACGTAGGGCACGTCCTCCATGACCTTCATACCGATGGCCGAGCCCAAAAGCTGTGCCTCGGGCTTTTTGGTGGTCTGCACCTTGACCACCCAAGTGGCCTTTCTGCCCTCGTCGGTGAGCAGACCGAAATAGGGCACATAGCCCACGATGGAGCCCATGATATCGATGATACCGGAGTTACGGTTGCAGCGTGCGCCGAGGACGGAGTTGGCATAGACAACAGCAGAGGACTCTGCCCAGCTCACCACCTCGCCCTTTTCGGGCTTGTTGCCCACCTGATCGAGATAGCAGGCGCAGGTGAATGCGTTTTCATCCATCAGACCCAGCTTCTTCAGCTGACCCTCATAGAAGTCCTGCT
>JAZOOM010000046.1:0-1866 GCA_045655025.1 Eubacteriales bacterium
CCCATTGACCTCATCATATCCTCCCCCCTCTCCCGCGCGCTGGATACGGGCAGAGCCATACAGCAGGCCTGCGGCGGGAATATCCCCCTCATCATCGACGACCGCATCCGCGAGATCAACTTCGGGGATAACGAGGGAAGAAGCACCAAGGATCCCGATTTTCAGGCCGAAAAGCGGATATTCCCCCGCCGCCACCCAAACGGGGAGTCCATGCTGATGTTCACCCACCGCATCTATAGCTTTCTGGACGATATCCGCGTCCGCTACGCCGACAAAACGGTACTGCTGGCCTGTCACAACGGCATCTGCCGCACCGCCCATTCCTATTTCCACGATATGACCAACGAGGAGTTCATGTCCTACGTGGTAAAGAACGCATCCGTCAGCATATACGAACTGTAAGGAAAAGATATGATATGAAAAGATTATGCATCTTTTTGGCCGCTCTGGCCGCCCTGTCGGTAGGACTGACAGCCTGTGACAAGGGCGAGCCCGCCCATACCACCGCCGCCGATACCGACGCGGAAATCACGGCAGAGCCTACCGAAGCTATGACCGAAGCCCCTACGGAAGTCCCGACGGAGACCGTCACAGAAGCACCCACCGAGGAGGAGACCGCTATGAACGTGATTTACGAAACCGTCCAGAATCCCATCCATGACGGAGGAGGCGATCCTTGGGTCGTAGAGCATGAGGAAAGCTACTACTACTGCTATTCCGCCGGCAACGGCGTATGCGTGGCCGCTGTGCCCTCCATCCATCAGCTTTCCCAGACGGGTCAGCGGGTCTATACCGCCCCCGAGGGAACGATGTATTCCAAGGAATACTGGGCCCCCGAGCTCCACTACCTGAACGGGGAGTGGTACATCTACGTGGCGGCCGATGACGGCGACAACTACAAGCACCGTATGTACGTGCTGAAGGGCACCACCCAGAACCCCACCGACCCCTTTGAAATGGTTGGTCAGATCAC
Organism: Eubacteriales bacterium; assembly: GCA_045655025.1. GTDB lineage: Bacteria > Bacillota > Clostridia > Oscillospirales > CAG-272 > CAMEON01. The sequence goes on from JAZOOM010000046.1 coordinate 974, forward strand.
CGATCCCTCGGGCAAGTGGGCCATCGACGGCACGATTCTGGAGCTGGGCGGTGAGCTGTACTTCATCTGGTCGGGCTGGGAGGGGGACGTCAACGTGGCTCAGCATATCTACATCGCCCACATGAGCGATCCTTGCACCATCGACAGCGAGCGGGTCATGCTTTCTACCCCGGAGTATAACTGGGAAAAGAACGGCGAGCCTCTGATCAACGAGGGCCCTGCCATCCTGCAGCATGACGGCAAGACATACCTTGTCTACTCCGCCTCGGGAAGCTGGACGGACTTCTACTGCCTCGGCATGCTGACCCTCACGGGAGAGGATCCCATGGATCCCGCCCATTGGGAAAAGGAAAAACGCCCTGTGTATCAACGCCGTGCGGGCACCTGCTACGGCCCCGGCCATTGCTCCTTTACCACCGCCGTTGACGGCAGCGTATGGATGATCTACCACGCCAATCTCAAATCGGGCACGGGGTGGCAGGGCCGCTCGGTATGGATCGCCCCCGTGATCTTTGACGAGAACGGTGAACCCGATTTCGGGAAGCCCGAAAAGGAAGTCCAATTCCCTGTGAGAGTGGAGACCGAGTGAGGAGTTCCACGGCTAATTGATATAAAATTGGGGGTTAGCGGGGAGGCGACCGCGTCCTCGACCTTCCCAAAAGGGGAAGGTTATCTCGCTCCGCTCGAAAACGGGGGAACGAACCCACCGCCAAACCCAAATTTGAATCTTCCCGCATACTACTATCGTACCAAAGGAGACCCCTATGAGATCCAAGACCCTGATGACCGCCTTGATTGCCATGCTTGCGCTCTTCACATTCGTTGCCTGCGACAGCACAACTCCCCCTGCCGATACTCCCGAGATCACGGCGGATACCGAAGCCCCCGCCTCT
>JAZOOM010000047.1:0-4319 GCA_045655025.1 Eubacteriales bacterium
CCCCGATTCCCCAACATCATTGACGCCCCCGGAGACAAGGAAGTGCAGACCATGTGCTTCATGACAGACGATCGCATCACCCGCAAGAATTTTGTCGATCTCCGCCTGCTGGTGGACGATAAGACGGTGCTGAAGAATCCCCATAAGGGCTGGTTCTGGCATTTCATCGACAACGGCTACGGAAGACCCTTCTACCGCGACGGCTACGAGGAGGATCCCGTGTTGGATTTCCCCGGTCTCAACCACCTCTACCTCCGCTTTGATTGGGGTGATATTGAGAAGGAGGAGGGCGTCTACGATTTCTCCTATCTGGACGAGATCATGGAGAAGTGGGGCGCCTACGGGTACACCTTCGCCCTCCGCGTGGTGACCTACGAGGGCGACCCCAACCTCAACTATGCCACCCCCGCCTACGTTTTTGAGAAGGGCGCAAGATGCTATGAGCTGGAGAACGGTAAGATCCAGCCCGACTTTGCGGATCCCATCTTCCTCCACTATCTGGAGAAGTTCATGGCTGTTTTGGGCGAGAAGTATAACGGCGATCCCCGCATCGAGCTCATCGACGTGGGCACCATCGGTACCTGGGGCGAGGGACATACCGTGGAGGGTGACGGCGTGATCTATCCCATGGAGGTGGTCAAGACCCACTTCGACCTCCACTGCAAGTATTTCCCCGATACCTTCGTGGTCTGCAACGACGACCACATGGTGGGGCGTATTCCCAACGGACAGGGAGAGGTGCAGGAGGTGCTGGACTACGCCAATGCCCGCGGCTTTGGCGTGCAGGACGATTCCATCTGCTGTGACTACTACTTCCAGATGAACGGCTACGATACCATGCGCGCCCCCTGGGCCTTCGATAAGCTGGCCGATAATGCCCCCAACGTCATTGAAATGGCCCACTACTGGTACATAAAGCCCCGCTTTGAGAGTTACTTCCGCGACGGCCTTACCGCCATGGAATCCTACAAGTCTGCCCACGCCACCTTTGCGGGCTTCCACGGATACCCCCGCAAGTGGCTGGAGAATGAGTACTACCTCACGGAATACTGCGCCAACCGCTTGGGCTACTGGTACTTCATCACGGGTGCCTGCATCCCCGAGCTGACCGACACCGCCTACAATATCATCACTCTGGACATGGAGAACCGCGGCTGGGCAAGAGCCTACTGGCCCTTTGACCTCAAGCTCCGCCTGAAGAACGAGGAGGGAAGCTATATCATCCCCCTCGACGCCGAGAACCGCGAGTGGCTCCCCGACGCACCCTTCACCCTTGATCTCCGCGTGGATGCACGAGGCGTGCCCGCGGGAGAATACGAGGTAGCCATCGGCCTCTTTGAGGGAGAGAGACCCATCAAGCTGGCCATCAAGGAGACTGCCCTTGACGAGGGCTTTTACACCATCGGACGCACCGCCGTCCGCACCGTTTAATTGAGGAAAGGAGCGTATGAACATGGAAAACAAGAAATATCCCAACCTCATGCCCGCCCCCGCACCCGACGGCGCGCAGACTCTCTGCGGTATGTTCGACAATCTGGCCACCCGCGCTGACTTTGTGGATCTCCGTCCCCTGATGGACGATAAGACCCCCTTGAAGAACCCCCACAAGGGCTGGTTCTGGCACTACATCGATAACGGCTACGGCCGCGGCAACTACCGCGAGGCTCATGACCATAGCGATGCCCTTTTGGATTTCCCCGGCCTCAACCACCTCTACCTCCGCTTCGACTGGGGCGACGTAGAGAAATCCGAGGGGGTGTACGATTTCTCCTATCTGGATCAGATCATGGATCTCTGGGCGCCCAGAGGCTACAAGTTTTCCCTCCGCGTCTGCTCCTATGAGAACGATCCGAGCCTTAACCACGCCACCCCCGCCTACGTCTACGAGCAGGGCGCGAAGGGCTACCGCCTCCCCGGCGGCCGCATTCAGCCCGATTACGGCGATCCTATCTTCCTCCACCACGTGGAGAGACTTCTCTATACCTTGGGTGAGAAATTCAACGGCCACCCCCTCATCGAGTGCATCGACGTGGGCACCATGGGCACCTGGGGCGAGGGTCACACCGCCTGCGGTACGGGGGAGATCATCCCGCCTCCCGTGGTCAAGAAGCACTTTGACCTCCACGCCAAGTATTTCCCCAACACTTGGGTTCTCTGTAACGATGATCATATCTCCTGCCGCATCGCCCACGGACAGGCCGAGGTACAGGAGATCCTGGACTACGCCTACGAACGAGGCTTTGGCGTACAGGACGACTCGGTGTGCTGTAACTACTACACCCAGGTCAACGATTACGATACCCTCCGCGCCCCTTGGGCATTCGATAAGCTTTGGAAGAACGCCCCCACCGCCATTGAGATGGAGCATTACGGCTTTGTCCATGCCCACAACGATCACTTCCGCGACGGACTCACCGCCATCGAGGCCTTCAAGCGCTGTCACGCCACCTTCGCGGGCTTCCATGGCTACCCCCGCGCGTGGCTGAACAACGAGTATTACCTCACCGAATACTGCGCCAACCGCCTGGGCTACTGGTACTTCCTCACGGGCATGACCCTGCCCACCCTCACCCCCACCGCCCACAATATGATCACCCTGGACGTAGAGAACCGCGGCTGGGCCAAGGCTTACCATAAGTACGATCTCGTCTTCCGCTTCCGCAGCACGGCGGGGAAGGACTACGTTGTGCCTGTCGAGTGTGACAACCGCAAGTGGATGCCCAGCGTGAAGCAGACTCTGAAGCTTCAGCTTGACCTCCGCCATATCCCCGCAGGCCAATACGAGGTCGCCATCGGTATGTTCGAGGGGGAGACACCCGTCAAGCTCGCCCTCAAGGAGAGCGTGTCCGACGGCAAGTTCTATACCCTCGGCGGCGTGAAGGTTAAGGAGATCTGATTCCGCGCTATATCAAAAGGCAATCCTGCGGGGGGGCCTTTTGATATGTGCGACAAAACCAAACGCATATATTTGGTCATATCTACAATCTTGGGAAAAGGCTATTGACAAACAGCACGTCATGGTGTATTGTTACAATAGCACATCCGAAATGGAGGACAAGTGTATGAAACGAATTCTGTGGCCCATGATGCTCGCGGTTTGTCTGCTCTCTACATTGTGTTTCGGCGGCTGCGGCCGGGATAAACCCGACTGGATAAATCATACCTCCGAAATCCTAATAAACGAAGAAGCCTTTCCCTCGGATCTGGTCTGGTTTAGCCATTTGAGTGGCCCCTCAAGCGGTACCGGAATTCTCCCTGTTTCTCCATATAGGACGGATGCTACGGTAGGCGCGAACGGTATATGTGAAGCTCGAGTTCCCCAAACAGAAAAGAAACTGCAAGACTTGCTGGGCTTGAATGACGAGACCTATGCTCGGGATTTTGGCAGTTTGTCATGGCATAAGTACTGTAAGTATGAAGACACGGAATTGATCTATTTTCAGGTGGATGAAAATGCGGAGAATAACGGTCAGCCCGTGACCCATGCGGGGAAGCGCATGATCGCAGAGCGTTGCGGTGATGCTGTGTACATCACCGACATAACAGACATTGTCCAATCTTCCGGGGAATTATCGACTTCGTATGACGGCCGAATCGGATCGAAATATTATCTTGAACATGGTTATTACGATCTTAACACCCACGAGGCCAAGGCCTACACTCATGAGAGTGAACTGCCGCTTGCCAAGCATGAGGCTTACGTTGTATATGATTATTCTCGCTTGAATTCCTTATTGAAAGAACACGAAATCGGCAGTGTTTATTTTGAGGATGTGGATTGCGTGGGTGTTTGCCAGTTGGGCAACCGCCTGTATGTGGTCATGGCAAGCCGAAACAGGTATTGTGAAGGGACTGATGAAAACGGTAATTTTATTTATGAAGGTGAGGATGTCTATCTCGTTACGCTGAATACCGAAACGGATGAAATTTTGTATTTGCAGAAGTACCATTTGGCCGACTATTTTGGCGACAGCTATAGACTTTTCCAACAAGGCAGTGACGGTGAGCTGCTGACACCCATGGTCAAGGGGCCCGATCAGCCCGGAACCCCTTGACACCCTTCCCAAAACTCTCTGCCCACGAAAGGACCCCAACCATGAAGAAAAGACTCATAGCCCTCCTCCTTTTAGCCGTCCTGCTCCTCCCCACCACAGCCTGTGACGGGGGACAGACCCCCGCCGACACAAGGCCCGACACCTTGGCTCCCGAAGCCACCGCCGAGCCTACCGCGCCCCCCGAGACTCAGCCTGTTACGAATCCCGCCACCGAGCCCGAAACCACGACTCCCGAAACCGAGTCGGAGACCGAGCCGCCCCTTG